>CAYIUZ010000026.1:0-8188 GCA_964366705.1 uncultured Gammaproteobacteria bacterium
AGTTGATTGGGATAACAACAGTGAAAGGTACAATTACTGGCGATACTTTCATTGGACAAATTTATCTTTATACTGATGAATGTCCCAATCTTGATGGTTTAGTTCCTGCAAAAGGGACTATTTCAGAAGGAAAGATAGAGGCAAAATTTACCCACAATCGCTATAACACGGAAACCTGCGTTCGCATTCCAAATTCTGACTCTGAAGGGAGTATTATTTTTACCCGAATAATCACACCTTCACCACCCTCTACCGGGATGCCGGAAGCAGAAAAACAAGAGGATAACACGCAGCCTGATCAGACTCAATCTGAGGAAAAAGAAAACCTAGTGATAAAGGCTTTAGGTGGATTTCCTGTTCTGATTGGAGAATGGTTTAATGCAGTTTCCACGGGTTGGGGATTGAAGGAATTTTTCTATCAGAATGAGTTGTTTGCAGATGAAGTGCTTTTTGGCAGAGATAGAAGGGAGATTGCAGAAGAGGAGGCTGCAGAGCAGAAAAAAGATAACTTACAATTTCAACAAAGCCGCAAGGAAATTCTTGATAAACAAGGACTGGCAGATTTGGATGAAGTTTTTAATAGAATCCCGGTAATTAAAGATGCACCACTACCTGACTATAAGTCTGGAGAATGGCAACAAGATTCACCATTTAGACTTGATATTTTAAACGGGCAGGCGCAAATTAAACTTCCCGGCGAAAGTGAGTGGAAGGATTTAAAGCAAGGAGACAAAATCCCTCCGGGCTCAACTATTTTTACCGGAATGGATTCGACTACTGTTTTAAGCATTAGGGGTAAAGGAGTTGTGCAAGTAGAATCTTTTACAGAGATCACGATTAACGAGAAAGGTCTTGAGGAAGCAGCTAAAACCGGACAGACATATACAGATATCAATCTAAGAACTGGGGAAATTGAGTTAAATCTACCAACTGGAATATTTACAGGAAGTTTACAGGTGATTACGCCTTTGGCAATAAACGGAGTGAGGGGAACTCACTTTTGGGTAAATTATAACAAGGATAAAAGGATTTCGACTGTTGGAGTATATGAAGGTACGGTTGAAGTTACAGCAAAAGGAAGTGATCAATCTACTCTTGTTTCTCCTAATAGTGATAAGCCCGGAGTAGTTGTGATTACTCAAAAACTTTCAATCGTAAAACTTATTATCGCGGGGCTCGTTTTAATCACAGTTATTGCTGGTTCGATATTTTTTATCAAAAGAAGAGATAAAAAAGTTTATATACGAAGAAAATGAAGAAATTAATTGGGGCTTACATTCTTGGGATCCTTTCTTTTGTAATGGCAATAACAGGACTTTTTAGTTTGCTTTTTTCTATTCCTGGGCTTATTCTTGCGATTAACAGTCTGAAATTGCCGGAGAAAAAAGTGACAATTCCGCTGGGATATCAAGGAAAGGTTGGAAAGAAAAATTTTACCGCAGTGCCTTTTATGACAACCCGATATCTGTCATATATTGCGATCGGCCTGAATGGTTTTAGCATCGCAGTTGCTCTATTTACTACATTTACAATTCTTGCACTTTTAACTACGGGACGTTAAAGATGGAAACTGTATTTTTCTGGATTGCCTGGGGAATTATTTCAGTCTGGGTACTTAAGACATTTTATTTTTCATTTTCAAAGGAAAAATTTGAAAGACTTTGGAAAACAGCAATTGGAATTAACATTTCTGTTTTAATTCTGGTTTTTCTTCCTTGGTTGCCGCAATCACATGGTGGAAAAACTGGTTTAGCTATTGCTCTTGAAGGAAATCTTCTTACAGCTCTGTTTATTGTTTTACTTCTTGTACAAGCAATTCTTTTTATTATTAAAGAAAGCACTCTACTCAAACTTGCCGTAATTTCAATGGTTATAAACACATTTGTTTTATTTATCTTAATGCTTCAGCTTCGCCCCGAATCATTTACATTAACTCTTTTTGATATTGCTCCAATTATTGCAGCTTTATTTTTACTTCTTGGAAATGTGGTAGGTTTGTTGTTATGGCAACAGTTGAAGCTTAAGGAGAAAAAAAGAAGATAATTGCTAGAATTGCCTCTCGACGGATCCGGTTGTTTTGTCTACATTGTACCAATTAAATGTTGCGGTGTGCCCATCTTTTACTTCATAGACCTGGATTAAATAGGCATCATCTTCCTTGCCATTTACCAACACTAAACCGTTTGGAACGCGTTTGAGGTAGTCTGTTACTTCGGGAAGGGATTTCACTTTTGCTATTGCCTCATTTTCTGTGATCTGGCTAGTAGGTAAATCAGTGAATTTAAGAGATTTAAGCATATGAATGATAGCGTTTTCGTACATAGCCTTTTCATCACTTCCTCCTTCGGCAAAAAGATAAATCCCGTAGACCTTGTTATTAATCATAATAAAAAGATACTTCATGCAAACCCGGCTAGAGCAATCCTCAACCTCTTCATATGTGTAATTTCCAAGCTCGGATTTTGAGAGCTTTACATTGCTGGTAAAGTAACTTTTTATCCATGATGAAAGATCGGTTTCAATAGAAAAAGGTTTTGAAATGATGAACCTAGCGCCATCAATGAATTCCGTGTATCTTTTCTGTGTGGGGCCTTTTATTTGAAAAGCAACCACATCGCCATTTTCAAAAACCTGCGTATCGCGTTTGATCTCCCAATTATTGGGGTATTCAACGGTAAATTTATATTCCTTATTCTGATATACGCGATATGCTCCGGGTTGAGATAGAAAACTATTGGTTTTCCAAACTGAAAAGAAGCCGACTAGAAGAGACAAGATAATAGATGCGATTATTAACCTTTTTGTAAGAGATGAATGCTTTCTTTTCGCCATAGCACAACAAGATCCTATGTTTATTATGATATCATAGCCTTTTCATAATCAATAAGGAAATCATACTCCGTATCTCATTTAGTATGACAGGTCAAAAATTCCACTATCTGATTGAATTTTTCCTGGCTCAACCCCTCGGACGGAAGCTAATAGGATTAACACCGAAATGACCGTACGGTAACCCCTATATACTAGCAGTTCATGGTTTTGCTAAAGCTTCCGCTGTTGCTAAAGCTTTGGCGGACAGGTCGATGGGCAAATTAAAAAATGTTTACCTTGAGTGAAGTCGAATGGGCCACTATGCTTATAGCTTGACAATAGTTATCTACTGTGTTTGTATTTAGTAAGTGGCAAGAAAAAAAACATCAAGGTCCCGATCGCACAGTAGGCGATTTAAAAGCCCACATATTAGAAATTGGACTATTCTCCTGCTATCTGTATCTGCTATATGCTTAGGGCTTTTTGTTTTTAATGAAGATTTACGAAATAGAGCGATGAGTATCATTACTCAAGCTGCGAAACCAGGAAGTGGTAGTGGTTATGATGTATCTGGGGGATGCGCAGGCAAAACTACAAGGCCATGTTATGACAAGTTAGCTAGTAGTGGGGTTAATATTTTAGGTAAAAATGGTGCAAATACTTATATTGCCTGCTCGACTAATGCAGCTCCAAATAAAGTAGGCGAAATAATACATAAAACATCTGTCTGCGGACAAGAAATAGTAAGTTATTGTCATGATGGGAAAAGTAACAATTTTATAAGAAAATTTGACGGGAATTGTTCAACTGAGCCTCCACCTCCACCGCCTCCGACATCTGAACCAACTCCTACCCCGGAGCCAACCTTGGCGCCTGAAGCCACTCCAACGCCCACATCTGGTACTAAGTTTAGGATAACGTCTCCAAATGGAGGAGAGCAATTACCATATGGTTCCTACCAAGTAGTTAAGTGGGAAGGTGGGGATACAGTTAACACATGGCCAATATATCTTTCCATAGTTGACAGGGATCGAAACGCAGCGATTAGGGAGATGGTAATTAATTCTTCTAACGATGGAGCGGAAGAGTGGATAGTGGATTTACCTCTAGGAAATTATTATGTTTATTATGGGCAGGGATGTAGGAATTCAACTTGTGCATCTGCTAGTCAATGGGATCAGTCGGATAATAAATTTAGTGTTGTATCTGGCGTACCTGTAGAAAAAGTAAATTCAAGTTACCCGCTAAATCAAAGCCTGGTAGTTCTTAATCCAAGCGGAAATGAGACATGGGATAGAGGATCAACTCAGAATATCAAATGGAGCGGCAAGAGTTCTCCGTCCTTAATAAATATTAGCCTAGTTGATAATATACAGTCATATGTTTCAATTGCAAGGTCAATCACAAATGACGGAACTCAGTCCTGGGTGGTGCCTGATTTTGTTCCACCGGGACAATACAAAATTTACGTCAGCTGTGCAAATTGCGAAGCTCCTCCTAGTGGTTTTACAGGTGGAAATTGGAATTACAGCTTCTATCCCTTTACAATAAGATAGTCTTAGTGATCAGTACTGAATCAGAATCCAAAAATGTTAGTCTAAGCGTAGCGGAATTGGTGTATCTTGACTAAGATAAAGGTGATGCTTGGGGTGTTGTCGCTTTCAAGGGCGCTTGAGCTAGGTCATGAGCCACAGGTAGTCTAACCGCGTGAATCCATATTGGAGTTTTTGTTTCTTCTAGGACTTTTTTAATTCCACTTTCATAATCGGGCACAGGTATTGGATCTCCCATTTCTAATCCTCTTGAAACTGTTCCTGTGACTGACTTAACATTTTGATTTCCTGTTTTTGTTAGATCAGGATCATAATCTCTAAGTACTTGATCAGGAAACAATATTGCAATGAAATCCTGAGGTCTTGTTTGATCCTCACTTTTATCAAATCTTGGTTCTCCTTCTGAGTTTGTTATTACTAAAAAAGAAGCAAAAACTCTTTCAGATATTCTATCTTTTTCTGCTTGAGTAGATCTGAACAAGTGTCTTTCTTCAGAGCCTTCTCCTGCACGTTCTACTACTACTGGCAAACAGCTATTATCACCCCAGTAAAGGGCTTGAGCTAAGGCACTTTCAAAGTCTGCTTGGTCCCTGTAGTCTTCTTTCGGTTTTAGTGTCCGGCCCATAACATTTGGTATTGGCTTGTTATCAATTGAGCCAAAGAATTCGCCGCCTTGATCATTTACCGTAGAACTGGCAAGTAATCCTTGAGAGAGAACACTATCAATTATTTTTGCTCGTGCTGCTTTAAGTTCAGCTGGAGTTTCCTTAATGACTTGAGGCGATCTCTCGCGTATTTTCTTAAACCGTTTTAGAAAGTCCCAACGAGGATGGTTTGATCTCTCGGTAGATATGGAGGTTGGTTTATCAGTAATATTATCAGCCATTAGTAATAAATTTGAGCATATCATAATCTTAGTATTTCTATTCAACTTTTCCTCTTAGTATGCTACGATCTATTTAGCGCCTTTATTGGTGTTATAACCTATGTTACTGCCCGATATAGAGATTCAGCAGCTAATGCTCCAATCAGGTTTGATAGATACCAAAACCATGAGAGACGTTTTGGTGTTTGCTGCTAATGCTAGAGTTCCTCTTCAGCAGGCCCTCATGGAGAAGGATGTAATTCCTGATGAAAAATTAGGTCAGTTGATTGCCAATCATATTAAATATCCTTACGTAAATCTTAAAAATATCACTATTCCTGAAAATGTGTATCGCATAATTCCTGAAAGACTTGCAAGAAAGCATAAGGCAATAGTTTTTGGGAAAGATGGAGAAAGCGTTAAGCTTGCAGCTGCAGACCCCGTTAACACGAAATTAGCGGAAATAGTTCAGAAGAAAACTGGCCAAAAAGTTACAGTCTATATGGCTACAGAGAAAGACATTGATAATATTCTTCAGCTTTACAGAAAAGATCTTCAGCAAACTTTTGACCAATTGCTTCAAGCAGAAATTACTAGAACTGCAACTAGTATGGATGATGCTCCGATTGCCAAGATCGTTGATTTATTAATTACCTATGCTTATCGTGATAAAGCTTCTGATGTTCACATAGAACCAGAAGAAAAAAATTCTCTGGTTAGATTTAGAATTGATGGAATACTGCACGACGTTTTATACGTTGATAAAAAACTTCACGATAGAATCACAACTAGAATAAAAGTTTTGTCCAGACTAAGAACAGACGAGCATTTAAGTGCACAGGATGGAAAAATGAGAATAGAGGTAGACGAGGAGAATCTAGATATTCGTGTTTCTATGATTCCAGTAACAGAAGGAGAAAAGGTGGTTATGAGACTTTTATCTTCTAAGTTTAGGCAATTTTCTCTTCAGGATTTAGGAATGAATGAGAAAGATCTTATAAAAGTAACGAATGCTATTAATAAATCTTACGGAATGATTCTTTCAACTGGTCCTACTGGATCCGGAAAAACGACCTCAGTTTATGCGATTTTAAAAATTGTTAATACCCGCGAAAAAAACATTACAACAATCGAAGAACCAGTTGAGTACAGAATAAAAGGGGTCAATCAGATTCAGGTAAATCCTAAAACAAATTTAACTTTTGCAAATGGTTTGCGTTCTATTCTTAGGCAGGATCCAAACGTTATTTTCGTAGGAGAAATTAGAGACAGTGAGACTGCGGGAATTGCAGTAAACGCCGCGCTTACTGGACATTTGGTATTGTCTACAGTTCATACGAATGACGCAGCGACTACTCTACCTCGCCTTATAGATATGAAGATCGAACCTTTCTTGGTTGCCTCCACAGTAAATGTAATTATTGCCCAGAGACTCGTTAGAAAGATCTGTGATTCGTGTAAATCTCCTGTAATTCTAAATAGAAAAGATGCGCTAAAAGATATTCCAGATAATGTAATTACCAAGCATTTTGGTCCTCAGGATCAAATTAGAGTTTATGAGGGAAAAGGGTGCAGGATTTGTCATGCAACTGGCTATACTGGGAGAATTGGTATTTTTGAAGTCATAGATATGTCTGAAAAAATCAGAGAATTAATTACTCAAAAAAGTGATTCCGATGAGATTGCAAAGCAAGCCATTGAAGAAGGAATGACGACAATGCTTGATGACGGAATGCAAAAAGTCGGCAAAGGAATGACGACCATTAAAGAAGTATTAAGAGTTACAAAAGTTGAGTCAGGATAAAAATGGTTAAAGACGAAAAATTAAGAATTAAAAATAATGACAAGTTAGGGCTTCTTGGAAATTTATCCACGATGATAACTGCTGGAATCCCAATACTTGAAACTGTAGATTCACTTCTTGAAGACTCCAAAGGAAATACAAAAAGAATTCTTACAGTTATGAGGGAGGATATGGTTCAAGGACAGCATATTTATTCTTCTTTTGCAAAGTTTCCTGAAGTTTTCGATAAAGTAACTGTAAATGTTCTGAAAGCTTCTGAGGAAGCTGGAACTCTTGACGTAACTCTTAAAGATTTAAAAACACAAATCCAAAAAGAAATGGAGTTTAACGATAAAGTAAAAGCCGCACTAATTTATCCAGTCGTAATTGTGATAGTTTTTATGGGGGTTTTACTTTTAATTTTAGTGGTCGTTATTCCAAAAATCTCAACAGTTTTCTCTAGGTTAAATGTAAATCTTCCACTGCCTACAAAAGTTCTCATTTTTACATCGAATCTTTTGCTTGATTACACAATTATAGTTTTAGGAGTATTAGCAGTCATGGTGGTATCTTTTGTGCTTATTTTTAAGGCTCAAAGAAGGAGAATTCTAAATGTTTTTTATGCAATTCCTATAATTAAGAACTTAGTTAAGGAAATTGATTTGGCGCGTTTCTCAAGGAGTATGTATCTACTTCTCACATCCGGAATTACAATTACAAATGCACTGGAGCTTTCCCATGAAGTAGTGAGAAGAAAGGATATCGCAGCTGCAATTAAATATGCAAATGAAACAGTTCTGGGAGGAAAAAATCTTTCTCAGGGTTTTAAAGATCAGAAGAAATACTTTAATTCAATTCTTATAAAAATTGTGGAGCTAAAAATTACCACCGACCCTGTTATTCTTGAAGCTACGGTAGGCGAGATTTTCCAAGGGTTTACCTTTAATGCAACTGGGGGAATTCCTCCTTATACTTGGACAAACCCTGAAAACCCTAACACTCTTTCCGATTTCAACCTTGAGTTATCTTCTGACGGAAAGATTAGCGGAGCGCCGAATAAATCAGGCAATTTGAATTTCACAGTAGCCGTTCAGGGTTATAATAGCGACACTTCTCCAGAAAACAAAGACTCCTCTGACGATTTTCGGATTGAAATCGAACAGGTTGACTTAGCAA
>CAYIUZ010000027.1:0-8114 GCA_964366705.1 uncultured Gammaproteobacteria bacterium
TGACATTATTTATATCTCTGCAAAGACAGGTAAAAATGTTGATGAGTTACTCCGAAGAATAATTGAAAAAATTCCACCTCCCAAAGGTTTGATTAACGCCCCCTTGCGGGCCTTAATATTTGATGCTTTATATGATGAACACAGGGGGGTAATTGTTTTTGTTAGAGTAGTAGACGGAACCCTTCCTAAAAACGGTAAGATTACATTTTTCCAAAGTGAGAAAACTACAAATGCTGGAGAAATAGGGTGTCTCACTCCTCTTATGACTCCTCGAAATGAATTAATAGCGGGAGAAATTGGATATATAGTAACTGGCATAAAAGATATTCATGAGACTAGGGTGGGAGATACGGTTTGTCTGGATTCTACAGGAGTAACACCATTGCCGGGTTATAAAAAACCACAGCCGATGGTTTTCTTTGGAGTTTATCCAAAAACCACAGATGAGTTAGTTAATATAAATGAAGGGTTAAATAAATACGCACTTAATGATACTTCGATTACGATTGCGCCTGAATACTCATCATTTCTGGGAAATGGTTTTCGCGTTGGATTCTTAGGACTTCTTCATGCGGATATAGTCAGGCAAAGATTAAAAGAGGAAGAGAATGTTGATCTATTCTTAACTTCCCCACAAGTGCTTTATGAGAAAAAAGAAAATGGAGACATGCTGGAGCCTTATATGAACTTAACGATTTTCGTGCCGAGTAGTTACGTAGGAAGTGTTATCTCAATTTGCCAGCAAAGAAAAGGAAATATGCTGGACGTTACTTATTTTCAAAATAGCGCAATTCTAAAATACGAAATGCCTTATTCAATGTTAGTTCGCGGTTTGTCCTCAGATTTAAAATCAGCGACTGCTGGATATGCGAGTATAGATTATGAATTATCAGATTACAGGCCAGCTGATTTAGTAAATATAGAAATTAGAATTAATGACGTGCCGGTTGATGTATTAAGCGAATATGCATATAGAGATGAAGCACCCTACATAGCGCGCGAAAAAGCAGAGAAGTTAAAGGAGAAACTACCGCGTCAACAGTTTAGGCAAGTCATCCAAGCTATAATCAACGGCACTATAATTGCCCGTGAGGAAATTTCTGCTTACAAAAAAGATGTTTTGATGCATGGTAGTAAGGTAGTTGGTGGAGGAGATGTTACTCGAAAGATAATGCTTTTGGAAAAACAGAAAAAAGGAAAAGAAAGAATGACTGAAACCGGAAAAGTCAGTATCCCCCAAGAAGTCCTCTTTTCGTTAATTGAGAAATAGGATTCCGAAACAAGTTCGGAATGACAAAGGCTATAGGGCGAAGAAGAGGAGGGCTCCAATCATGAATAATATTCCACCAAGTGCGCCAATTCCAAATATTGTCTCTGTAGGTCCAGTAGGAGCAATAGTAACATCTCCGCTATCTACAGTTGATCCATCTCCATCAGCTACCGTAACTGTGACTGCGCAGGAAGTACTATCGCTACTTACATCTCCACTGTCATCAGTCATAAGAGCTGAAGCTGTGAAGCTATTGGCGTTATTATATGTGAATGATTTCTGGACATTTACTGTGTCAGTGCCAATTCCTCCTCCAGTTGTCACATCTTCGACTGTTCCATCGCCAAAGCTAAATGTAACTTTGCTGATTGTTCCATCAGTGTCAGTTCCCGAAGCGGTAAATGTTATTGAAAGGGGAGTTGTGCCGTCAGGACTTCTGTCTGTTATTAAGCTCTCGCAAACTGGAGCCTGATTTGTAGAAGGTGTTGCGCCCTCGCCTGAAGAGGTAGAGGTGGGGGTGGGAGTTGCCGCAGCAGTTATGGTTGGCGTTAGAGCACCCGTAATTGTTGGAGTAAGAGTTGTATCAGCGTCCCCCTGAATAGTAACAGTAGCTGGGGTTCCATTTAAGAATACATTTTCATTAAATGCATCTTGATTAGCTCCATTAATTGATCGAATTTGAACTTGCTGATCATCAAATGAAATTTGAGTTGGTGGATCAGCTGCCTCTAAGGTGTCAAAGCTAATAGTACCGATCTTAGTATCTGCTCTAATAACCTTAGTCGGATCATTTTCTACAGAAAGAATTACTGAAAAATTGTCGCCCTCAGATCCTATTATTGGACCCTCAATGACAGATAAATTAGAAGCAGAATTTAACTCAAAGTATTCCTTTTTCGTAGAAAGTTTCGTAGCGTCAAACTTTATGACTAGTTTTACAAAGTTAACTTGATTATTTCCCGGAGAAATCCAAATATCAAAATCTATTTTCTCTCCAACTGCTGCTGTTTTATCTGGGGGGACAAATGAAAGAGTAGTATTTGGGTTAGCCTGACTCTGTAGATTCTGTTGTTGTTGTACTAAAAATACAGTTACTGGTATTACTAAGAGAATCACCAGCAGAAATCCTAGCAAAAGGAGTTTCTTCTTAGAAAAAGTTGGTTTACTTAGACCTATACTTGGCAAGGTAACTTAATCGTATATCAACAGTGATTTATGTGTCAACCCTGTTAGGAAGCAGGGTAAACCTCGATAGCCTCAAAAAAGATAAAGACTCTTGACGTTTGAGGTTTGGTTTTGTAAAATGGCAGACTATAGTACAGAGTGATTATGAAAAATAAAGTTGACAATATTATAAAACCACTTTTTGACAATGTTTTGGTAAAGCCTCTTGAGGCTGAAGCTAAAACAACATCAGGAATTCTTCTTCCGGATAATGCTCGTGAAAAACCACAAATGGGAGAAATTATGGCTGTTGGACAAGGCGTAATGGACGACGGGGAAATAGTTAAAAATTCTATCATTGTAAAAATAGGACAAAAAGTTATGTATAAAAAATGGGGCGGAGACGAAGTTAAAGTAAAAAGTGAAACCTGGATGATCGTAAAACAATCAGATATACTAGCAATCGTTGACTAAATTCGAAGCACTAAATTCTAAATAAATTCAAAATTAGAATTACGAAATACAAAACTTTTAGGATTTGGAGTTTGGAATTCAGGATTTAAAGGAAGATTATGGCAAAACAAATTAAATACGGTGCAGAAGCACGAGAATTATTAAAAAAAGGAGTAGATCAGTTAGCTGATGCTGTGGCAACTACTCTCGGACCAAAAGGAAGAAATGTCGCTTTAGACAAAAAATGGGGGGCACCAAGCGTAATTCATGATGGAGTAACTGTCGCAAAAGAAATAGAGCTTGAAAACCCATTTGAAAATATGGGTGCGCAGCTGGTTAAAGAAGCAGCTAGTAAAACTGCTGATGTAGCAGGAGACGGAACTACTACTTCTACAATTCTTGCAAGAAGCATAGTGGACGAAGGAATTTTAAGAATTACAGCAGGAAGTAATCCTATGATTATGCGAAGAGGGTTAGAAAAAGCAGGCGACTTTGCAGTAGCGGAACTTAAAAAAATGGCAAAAGCTATAAAACCTGGAGATATCGCAAATGTTGCGACAATCTCAGCAGGAGACCCAGAATTAGGAGCTCTTATCGCAGAAGCATTAGAAAAAACTGGAAAAGACGGAGTAGTAACAGTTGAAGAAGGAAGAGGACTTTCTACAGAAATCGAATATAAAGAAGGAATGGAATTTGATAAAGGTTATGCTTCAGCATACTTCGTAACTGATGGAGATAAGATGACTGCTGAAATTGACGATCCGTACATTCTTATTACAGATAAAAAGATTTCAAGTCTTGCGGAATTCGTACCATTCTTAGAAAATTTAGTAAAAGTAACTAAAAATTTAGTAATAATTGCTGATGAAATCGAAGGAGAAGCACTAGCACTTCTGGTCGTAAATAAACTTAAAGGAACATTCTCAACAATTGCTATAAAAGCTCCAGGATTTGGAGATAGAAGAAAAGAAATGCTAGAAGACATAGCGATTTTAACAGGTGGAACTGTTATTTCTGAAGATACAGGAATTAAATTTGAAAATGTAACCGTAGAAATGTGTGGAAGAGCTGATAAAGTTTGGGCTGATAAAGAAAACACAAGAATAATTGGAGGAAAAGGCGCAAAGAAAGCTCTTGACGCAAGAGTTTCACAAATAAGAAATGCGGTTGAAAAAACAACTTCAGAGTTTGACCGAGAAAAGTTACAGGAAAGACTTGCAAAGCTTACTGGAGGAGTAGCAGTTATAAATGTAGGAGCAGCGACAGAAGTAGAGCTTAAAGACCGAAAAGAAAGAGTAAATGACGCGGTTGCAGCTACAAAAGCCGCACTTGAGGAAGGAATTGTTCCTGGAGGATCAATAACACTTCTTGATATTTCAGCAAGAATGAAAGTAGATCCTATTGCATCACGCGACGAAGCTGCAGGATATGAAATTGTAAAAAATGCTCTTGAAGCGCCATTTAAAAAACTTATGGAAAATGCAGGATTTGATGCAGGTCAGTTAATTGCTAAGGCTCGCGCAGGAGCTTCCACTGGACAAGGATTTGATGTTCTAAAAATTGAAACCGTAGAAACTGCAAAACCAATCGATATGTTAAAAGCAGGAATTGTAGATCCACTTAAAGTAGTTAGATCTGCAGTTCAAAATGCAATTTCAGTAGGAACTATGATTCTTACAACAGAGGCTTTAGTTACAGATTTACCAGAAAAAACTCCTCCATCTTCAGGCGGAATGCCCCCCGGCGGCATGGACTACTAAACGATTTTTTTACCACTGAGGAATAATTTACCTTTACCCACATTTGTATTTACTGGAACTTTATTTTTGCAAAGTATACAATCCTTTGGTTCCATTGCGTTAAATTCTAAATTTATTAATGCATTTATTTTTTTAACCCCTACATCTTTAGATTTTACATTTCCCCTATTTGCGATTACTCCAAGTCCCACAACTTTTCCGCCAGCTTTTTTTGTCATCTGAATCACTTTTTTTACACTTCCTCCAGTTGTTAAAATATCCTCAACAACTAAAACTTTTTTTCCTTTTACAAATGCGTCGTATCCTCTTGTGAAAGTGAATCCGCCTTCTCCATCTTTTTCTGCATAAACTCCAGGAATGTCTTTTTTAAGAAGTTTGGAAAGTTCTGATGCAGTATCATGAGAGAGAATTACTCCACCCATTGCAGGTCCTACTACTACTTCTACTCCAGATTTTTTAAAGTCTTCTGCCCACATTTTTGCGAGTTCCCTAACTAATTTTGTATGAGGATAAATGGCATCTTTATTAATATATTTATCTCCATGTTTTGCGGATACATAAACGAAGTGTCCATCTGTTAAAACCGCATTTGCTTTGGCTAGAATCTTTTTAACTTTTTCTTCTCTTTTCATAAATATTTAATAATTTCGTTATTTAACTCAATTGTCTTTTGGCGCGCTACCGTAGCAAAATCAGTGTCTGAGCTCGCAAATATAATAGCACGGGAAGAGTGAATTATCATCCCTTGGTTTTTTGAATTTTTTCCGGCTTTTACAGTAGCCTTTACATCTCCACCCTGTGCTCCAATGCCAGGAATAAGAATTGGCATATCGCCAATTATTTTTCTAATACTTGCTAGCTCTTTTGGATATGTGGCGCCAACTACGATCGCACAATTTCCATTTGTGTTCCAATTTTTAGAAACATTTTTTGCAACAGTTAAATATAATGGTTCACCTTTTTGATTTTTTATATCCTGAAATTCTCCTGCTCCTGGATTTGAAGTTCTTACTAAAATTATTATTCCATGGTCTTTATAATCTAAAAAACTTTTTAAAGCTTCTTTTCCAAAATATGGATTTACTGTTATAGCATCAAAACCTAATTTATCAAAAAATGCTTTTGCATATGAATCATTAGTGCTTCCAATATCTGCTCTCTTCGCGTCAATAATAGTTGAGACTTCTGGATGTTTTTTATGAAGATAATTAATAGTTTTTTCTAGTGCTTTAAAGCCCTCGAGTCCTTGTTCTTCATAGTGAGCAATTTGAGGTTTGTATGCTACGACCAAATCATGAGTTGAATCAATAATCGCTTTATTAAATTGAAATAATTGTTCATCGATTGTTTTAAATTTCCTTGTAATGCTTTGAGGAAGCTTTTCTTTTACGGGGTCTAGGCCTACGCAAACAAACTTATTTTCATTCCATTTATTTTCAAGTTTTTTGACGAATAAAGAGGTAGATATTTTTTTCGCCATATAGCGGGCAATAAAAACATTATAGTTAGAGAAGAGCATAAGTCAATAATCGATTTTGCTTTTCTATCAACCTGTGCTGTGTTATATTTAATTTCTATATGCGAAAGTTAATTCTTTTTACGACCCCTCTTCTTATCCTTACAATTCTTTTTCTTCTAATAGTTTTAGTTATAAATAGGGATGCTGGGAAGGGCGCACTTCAAGTAACATCAGTTCCTGAAAGCCAAGTATTTTTAGATGGAAATTATGTCGGTAAAACTCCTCTTTGTCTTTGTGAATTAAAAGATCTTTTAAAAGTTGGAGAATATTCTGTTAAATTAGTACCGGTAGAATCGGGCTTTAAAAACTTTGAACAGAAAATCACTCTTTATAAAGGTGTTTTAACAGTAGTTGATAGAACTCATGACAAAGACGTGTCTGCATCCAGCGGAAGCATAATTACCCTTTCTCCAATTGATGATGAAACTATCGCAGAACTCATGGTAGTTTCTTTTCCAGGCAAAGCTCGAGTAATTTTAGATAGCAATCCAGTAGGAGAGACTCCATATTTAATTAATTTGACTGCATCAGACCATGAAATAAAGCTTCTTAAAGATGGATATAAGGAAAAAGTAATTAAAGTTAAAGGGGTACTTGGAAAAAGATTAGATGTGACCATGAGTCTTGGAATAAAACTTAATGCAAAAGAAGTAGAGCAAGGAGCAAGCGCATCGGCTGTCACTACTCCTCAGGTTACAGTTTTGGATACGCCGACAGGGGAATTGAATGTTAGATCTGAAAATTTTGCTGGGGCAAATTTAATTGGAACACTCTCACCGGGAGATAAAGTTGATTTAATTGGAGAAGAAGCTGGATGGTATAAAGTAAAATTAAAAGACGGAAAAATGGGATGGATAAGTGCTACTTATGCTTCTAAAGATTAAGTGCCGATAAAGTAAATAATGAATATTACCATTAAAGTCCAGATGCTGACTGTAATTAAAAGTGGCTTATCTGAAAACAAAACTTTTTCCGGACTTTCCCCTTCATGTTTTTCATAAATATCTTGTAGATATCTCATGAGTCCGTAAACGACCGGGATAATTGTAAGCATTAGCCATTTTCTCTGGAAGAAATTCGGTAAAATGTCTTCCAGAAATACTCCGAAAATTGGGAGATGTATGCCTTCAGGGTTTTCTAGAAATGTAAATAACGAATAAGCTATAAATGTACTGGTCGCAAAAATCGATGCATAAACATCAAGTAATCTTTCAGAATAATGAGATAAAGTTTTTCTAGTAGACGCTAAATTATCAATTTTACTAGCTGCAAGAAGAGTAAGCTCTGATCTTCTTTTTCCAATAGCTAAGAATAGTGAAATAGAAATTGTAGTTAATAAAAGCCATACTGAAATGTGATATCCGCTTGCAAATTCTCCACCCAAAACTCTAAGAATGTATCCTGCGGCAATTGCAAGAATATCAATAACTGTTATTGTTTTTAGGACACTTGAATAAAGTACTTGAAGAAGTAGATATACTATTATAAATAGAAAAAAGGTTGGGTTTACTAATATTGATAAAGCAAGAGACACGACTATTAGAAATGCAGCAAGTATTCCAGCAAATTTTACGTTTACATCTCCATGAGCAAGAGGTCTAAATCTTTTGAATGGATGCATCTTGTCATTTTTAATATCAAAAATGTCATTGATGATGTAGGTTGCAGAGGAAACAGCGCAGAAAATAAAGAACCCAACTATTACAGGAAGTACTGCGATGGGATTAAATAGTTCTCCGGTAAAAGTAACAGCTGCAAAAATAGCAAAATTTTTAACCCACTGACGAGGTCTAAGTAATCTTAAAATGTTATATGTTTTGCGTCCCATTTTTCTTTCTAATTAAATAATTTAAAAATAGTAAAGTTCCTCCTACGATAATTACAAGCATTATTATGGCAAAAATTTTGCCACGGCTTGAAAGAACTAGGGAAAGTGAACCAAATATAG
>CAYIUZ010000028.1:0-8101 GCA_964366705.1 uncultured Gammaproteobacteria bacterium
TGGGCATGTTTATTTTGACAGTAATCTTTTCTCAGAAGGACGACGTCCGGCAGTTAACCCTTTTGTCTCTGTTACTCGTGTAGGTAAACAGACTCAATCAGCATCAAAAAGAAGCATTAACAGAGAATTATTAAGTTTTTTAACACTCTATGAAAAAATAAGAAAATTTTCACACTTTGGAGCTGAAGTAACTGACTCTGTAAAAATTACTTCTGAAACAGGAACAAAAGTCCTAGGATTCTTCGATCAAGATCCAAATGCGATTATTCCAAATAGCGTACAAGTTATACTTCTGACTTTAATCTGGGGAGGCAATTTAGAAAATACAGACATAAAAAGCTTAAGCGCTCATAAAGATAAGATTACAAGGCATTATGAGTCAAATCTAAATTATAGAATGTATATAAATAACATGATTGAATCATCAAACAGCTTTAATGACCTGATCATGAAGGTTAAAAAGAACTTAAAATACATTTATCCTTTGGCTAAATAATATGCTTACAAAAAAGAATCTAGAAAGTGAAATAGAAAATCTGATTGGACTAAATGATATGGTCAAATCATATGAAGAAATTGCTGCTTCCAGGATTAGAAGAACACGAGATTCAGTTTTAAAAAACAGAACCTTCGTTAACGAAATACATGACATATACGAACAAGTTATTTTTTCATATAAAAATCAGGTAGAAACACTTATGAAATCAAAAAAAAACAAGGATCCTAAAAAATTCTCCTTTATAAATAAGAATGGGAAAACTTTGTATGTCTTCATTTCTGCTAATACGGGTCTCTACGGAAATCTAATCAAGAGAACATTTGATCTATTCTTAAAAACACCTAAAGATGAGTCTTATGACATAGCTATTATCGGTAAATTAGGCTTATCCTTGTGGAATGAATCCAAGTTAAAACAGAAATATTATTACTTTGACTTCCCCGATCAGGATGTGGATGAAAAAATATTGGATGAGATTTTAAAATTCATAATCAACTATCAAAATACTATTGTTTTTTATGGACAGTTTCAAAACTTTATCAAACAAAATGCTACATTTTCTGATATCTCAGGAGAGGGGCTTTCAGAAAAAATAGAAAATCGTGAAACTGTTAAATTCTTCTTTGAACCCTCCCTTGAAAAGATATTAGAATTTTTTGAAAAACAGATTTTTGCTTCAATTTTTGAACAAACTGTACGAGAATCTCAATTAGCAAAAATTGCATCGCGCTTAACCTCTCTCGACACTGCATCAGAAAATATTGATAAGCAGCTTATTGCTATTACTAATCAAAAGAACAGAGCCGTACACAACTCTCAGAACAAAAAACAGCTTGAAACTTTTGCTAGCAGCTCTTTATGGGGTAAGATTTAAATATGAAGCCAACTGGAAAAATCACAGGAATTGAAGGTCAGGTTATTACTGTAGAGTTTGACTCTGGTAATGCTCCTTTAACACACGACATTTTAATATTAAAAGATGATCCTTCCGTAAGAATGGAAGTCGTATCTTCAATCAGCGAGACTCAATTTTTCTGCTTATTCTTTTCAAGCACAGATAAGCTTTATCGCGGAGCTGAAATCATTAATACTAACTCCCCGATCCAAATTCCAGTTGGCGAGGAGGTCTTAGGAAGAATTATAAATATTTTCGGGGAACCAATTGACGGAAAAGGACCCATTAAAACGGATAAAAAGATGCCCATATACTCTGAACATTTAACTTATGAGGATGTCGCGACACATACTGAATTCCTGGAAACAGGAATTAAAGCTCTGGATTTCTTTTCTCCTGTTTTAAAAGGAGACAAGCTTGGACTTTTCGGAGGCGCGGGAGTAGGAAAAACAATTCTTTTAACTGAAATTATACATAATGTGGTTACTCTTGCGCCTAAAAGAAGCGTTGTTTTCGCTGGAATCGGAGAAAGATCTAGGGAGGGTCAGGAGCTATATGAAACTCTTTTAACTCAAAAATCTCTTCCTTTAATCAGCCTTATTTTCGGTACCATGGGAGACAATCCGGCCATGAGATTTAGAACTGCTTTTACAGCTGCTACTATCGCTGAGTATTTCAGAGACCAGTCCGACAGAGAAGTTCTATTTTTTATAGATAATATTTTTAGATTTGCATTAGCGGGAAATGAACTTTCAATGCTTATGAACACTATCCCGTCCGAAGATGGATATCAAGCTACTCTTGCTTCAGAAATGGGATCTTTTCATGAAAGATTAATCTCAACTGAAAAATCTTCTATTACAACCATTGAGGCTATTTATATTCCAAATGATGACATCTTGGATCAAGGAGTGCAATCTATATTCCCCTATCTTGATTCAACCGTGGTTCTTTCTAGAAATGTCTACCAGGAAGGAAGATTACCTGCTATAGACTTACTAAAATCGAGTTCTTCTAACTTAAATCCTGATCTAATTGGACTTGATCATTATCAAACCGCGCTCCAAGCCCAGGCGCTACTTAAACAATCTGTAACCCTAGAAAGAATAGTTTCTCTTATCGGAGAAGCTGAACTCTCGGCAGAAGATAAAATCATTTATGATAGAGCAAAAAAACTTAAAAACTATATGACTCAGAGTTTTTTTGTTGCCGAAGCTCAAACAGGAAGAAAGGGTAAATTTGTACCTATAAACACTACGATTTCAGATGTAAAGCAAATTCTTGAAGGAAAAGCAGATGATCTAGACGAAGAAAAACTTATGTTTCTTGGCGAACTTGCTGAGGCTAGAACAAATAAATGACACCCACAATTCATGTAATTATAAAAAACAAGGAAAGCATTATTTACGATGGACAAGCTACAGCAGTCTCCTCTTTTAATGATGTTGGGCTCTTTGACGTGCTTCCACTTCATGAAAACTTCATTTCCTTAGTTAAAGACAAAATAATAATTCTGGATAACTCGGGACAAAAGGAATTTAAAATAAATAATGGTCTTCTGAAGGTAAAAGATGACAAAGTAGATATATATTTGGGACTGTAATTTGAATCATGAATCAAGAAGCAAGAAGTAAGGAACTTAAATTAAATCTCAAACTAATCCATGATTCATAATTCTTAATTCATGACTTATATCTTCTTGGAGAAAAGGATTCTTCCCGCTGAAGTCTGAATTACCCTAGAAACAATTACATCTACATCTTTTCCTACATCTGTGCTCGCGTTTTCTACTACAAGCATAGTTCCATCATCCAGATACCCAACTCCTTGAGTTAAATCTTTTCCTACATGAAGAACTCTAATATGCAGAGCCTCGCCTGGAACAGCCTTGATCTTAAGGTGATTCGCAATTGTATTTATATTTATAGCCAAGACTCCTGAAATACTTGCTTTTTTCTCAAGATTATAATCACAAGTAATAAGTCTTCCTTTCTGATTTTTTGCGATTTCAATCAGCTTATCATCGACCTCTTTGGGGCTTCCTTGACCGTTTTTATCGGGCACATGAGAGACTTTTATCCCTCTAGTCTTCTTCAATTTATCAAGTAGCGCTAAGCCCTTTCTACCCCTTTCCCTCTTAACCATATCCTGAGAGTCTGCTATGTGCTTAAGCTCAAGAAGAATACTTTCAGGAATTACAAAAGTTCCTGTTAAAACTCCGAGGTTTACTAAATCAAAGACTCGTCCATCAATAATTGCTGAGGTATCTAAAAATATTGCACTCTCTATTTTAATTGTCTTTTTAGCTCGTGGTGCTCTATGTGGAATCATTGAAGGCAAACGACTCACAACAGTTCTTGCAACTTCATCTGCTAAAGATTGAACGAGTTTTGCGGGAAAATCAGGAACCATTCCCCTATTTTCGCGGGACTCAATCGTCTTATTTTTATTTTTAATTATTTTTTTATTTTTAATAACAATTTTTTGATAAATTAAATCTTATAAATATAATCTGAAATCTTTTACAAATATTAGATATAATTTATGATCTATTATTTAATTTTAAACCGACGTTAGTATATCAAAATATAAAGCAATAATACTAGGTAAATTTGCCCAAAACCTGATTTAAAGTCTTAAATTTAGTAGTATCAATGATATTTGTGTATCCTAATTTCTTTGCCTCCTTACTTCTTTTTGCTAAATCCGGAACAGCTCTTAGTTCTCCTAAAAGTCCAACTTCGGCAATTCCAACTGTTTTGTTAACTGGTATTCCTTTAAGACTTGAAAAGATCGAAAGACAAATCCCTAAATCTGCTGCTGGATCTGACAACTTCATTCCCCCTGCGACGTTCACATAAATATCCATCGTATCAATTGGTAAATGTCCATGTTTTTGTAAAACCGCGAGTAAAAGCTCTAAGCGTCTTGAATCTACTCCTGATGCGACTCGCCTAGGCATAGGTAATTTAGAATATATAGCAAGAGCCTGAATTTCAACCAGAAATGCGCGTCTTCCCTCAAGGGTTGCAGTTAAAACACTTCCGGGTGCAGGCTCCTCACTAGTGCTTAGAAATAATGATTCAGGATTTTTAACCTCAGTCATCCCATCTCCTTCCATGGAAAAAACTCCCACCTCATCCACTGGCCCAAAACGGTTTTTCAAACTTCTAAGAATCCTAACACCCGTAAACTTTTCTCCCTCTAAGAATAAAACTGTGTCTACCATATGAGATAGAACCATTGGCCCAGCTACCATTCCCTCCTTAGTAACATGGCCAACAATGATTACCGAAATATTAAGCCTCTTTGCAACTCTTATAAACTCCATGGCAGCATACCTAACTTGACCAACTGACCCAGACAAACCAGTAAGATTTTCAGACTCCATTGTCTGAATTGAATCTATAATCACGAGCTTTGGGCGAATCTCGTCAATCACGTTTACAATCGCATCAGTATTTGAATGTGAGAGTAAAAGTAGATGATTATTTTTGTTCATTGTCAAACGATTAGCACGAAGTTTAATTTGCTGCTCCGACTCCTCACCGGAAATATATAGTACGGAACCGCTAACAGCTAACGGACTACGGTCTACGGCTTTTTGGTTTTGCTGTAGTCTGCTTGCTGTAGTCTGTTTGCTTGCAACTTGCAAAGCGAGTTGCAACAAGAGTGTCGACTTTCCAATTCCTGGATCCCCCGCAAGCAATGCTACTGATCCGGGAACTATTCCCCCGCCTAAAACACCATCCATCTCTATGAAGCCAGAGGTAAAACGGTCCTTTTCCTGGAACTGAATTTCGTGTAATTTTTTTGGCAGAGTATTTAGATCTCTGCTAGAAAAAATGGTACTTTTTGACTTAGAATTTACGTTTTGAATTTTAATTTCACGGAGGCTATTCCAACTTCCACACTCTGGGCACTTACCCATAAATGCTGGGGAATCATAACCGCAATTTTCACAAACAAAAGAAGTAGTGCTCTTCATAAATTCCTAATTGATCTAATTACTCTAATTTCTAAAGAAGCTCCAAATTCCAACTTCGAAATTTTAGGTCAATTAAGTTAATTAGAAATTAGGTCAATTTTATCTATATCCCATTGGTTTTTCCTTAAGAACTGGTGTAAGGATAACCCTATGCCTCTTGGCGTCAACATCTGACACTGTTGCTTCTACCTCATCCCCTGTAGAATATTTGGAGGTTGGTGGAATTTTATCTTTTTTAATTAAACCTTCTATTCCATTACCTAAATCTAGCATCATCCCTAAAGAATTTATTTGAGTCACTCTTCCTTTTACTTTTTTATCAGGAGTAAACTGACTTGAAGCTTCTTCAAAAGGATCCTTGGTCATTCTCTTAATAGAAAGGTTCACTCTCTTAGCATCCTTATCAATTCCAAGGACTTGGGCCTGAATTTTTTCTCCAACCTTAAAATAATTGTCTGCTGTTTCTGTTTTATCCCAAGCAAGCTCTGATAAATGTATAAATCCTTCAAGAGCTTGTCCTGAGACCCCCGAAGGATTAACGGATACAAATATTCCAAAAGGTGTGGTACTAGAAACTACTGCATCAACAATCTCACCTTGCTTAACCACTAAGGTAGCTTTTGAAAAATCTTCATCTCCAAATGCAGCTTTCTGCGAAAAGATAATTTTATGAAGCGATCTGTTAATTTCAAGAACCAAAACCTTTATTTTCTTCCCTACAAAACTTGCAGGACTGTCATTTAGAATTGTTTGGGAATTTGGAAGAAACCCTGAAAATCCATCAGCTGTTGTTACTAAAAATCCCCCTTTTGTTAAATCATTTACATTTACTTCAATCGGAGTTTTTTCGTTAAGAAGTTTTTCTAAAACTCCCCAGTGTTTTTCATCCATGAAACGTCTTAATGAAACTACTGGATTTCCCTGATCTGATTCTGGATTAAGTACTGATACTGTTACCTTATCTCCGACATGAAGCGTTGTAAGAAGAGTCTTCAAAAGTCCTCTGTCTTTTTCCATGACCTGGGCTTCTGTTTTTGCGCCAATTTCAACTAGAATTTCTGAGGAAGTGAGTTTTGTAATAGTACCTTCTATTACTTCGCCTTTTTTAAATGAGCGAATAGAAGTTTTTGTTTTGGCCATTAATTCGGCCATTGATGTAGCATTTCCCAATTTTCAAAATTCCTTTCATAATTAGTCTATGCTCAAGTATACCACTGATCGTAGACTTAAACAAGATCAAGGCTAATTAATACTTTAGGATATTTCAATAACTATTAAACTGGTAAATAGTAATTTCCTACAGGTCTTATTTACGCCCTGGGTTGTTTTGGAGACTCGAATAATACATTTGTTACCTCAATTGACGGCATCGGAGAGGAGGATCTTAGGTCAATTGCGGGCGATGAGCTATTTCCTGGCGGTTCACTAGCTCTAGGTTTTGACATTGAAAAGCTTATCGCGAGAAATACAACGGGTAGTGTAAATGCTGCCCCGATTCCAGCGTAAGCGATAGCTGCAGCGTTTTCTGACCACCAACTTCTCCTTGGCTCACCATCTTTTCTCATTTCAGCATTCTAATGCATTCAAAATCCTAGGTCAATCCAACAAAAAACCACCATTCCTTATTAATCGGGGATCAAGTCTGAGGAAACAAGAGGAACCAGACCCTGCTTGTTTACCATTAATGTTAATTCTCCTTCGTCTGGAATCCCTGGTTGCTTTGGTAAACCGGTTAGGTCGATATCTGGTAAATCTGGCGGACTTATATAATGATCTGTTTTTCTTCTTACTGATTCAGTGGCTAAGCCAGCTCCATGAAAATCTATAGCTAAAACCTGACCTTGACCATCAACTTCTAGAATTCTACCTCGAGAAGGCTGATCTATCATCATTAATGTTTCAGTATAAGCGCCTTTCCCCAATATCAATCTCCCTGTTTTAGCACCTTCTCTGGTAGGTGTAAATGTTGGAAATTCATTAGCCATGAACGGAATTCTAACAAATATTAAAACTAATTGTCAATTCAACAAAAAACCACCCTCTCGGGTGGTCTTTCTTTTGATCTAACGCAAACTATACGCTATCCGCTACAAGCTATGCGCTAAATCTATTTATACTAACGATCCCGGCCTTGATCTATTGTCCCTGGGTCTAGCCCGAGTATCGTGAACGCTGAAGTGTTTTACGACTCTGTTCGGAATGGGAAGAGGTAGTGCCACAACGCTCAAAAGACCGAGATCCTTAGTACAAACGAATTATAAATTGTTAACGAACTATTGAACTTAACCCGCCCTGTCTTGCTTTTCACCTTTACAGTTCTATTCGAACACGGTTCAAAGCGCGCCAATTGGCGGATTTCGGAACTAAACTTTCGTTTAGCTCCTCAACATGTGAAAAGAAGACTCCCTGAAAAATTGCGAACAATTTTTTAGGATAAATAAGCGTCAATTTGAAAAAAACTACTTTATTAGCCATTAGTACGGGTAGGCTCAACACATTACTGTGCTTACACCGCCCGCCTATCAACCTCGTGGTCTACAAGGGGCTTCATGCCATAACGGCAACGATATCTAATCTTGGAGGCGGCTTCCCACTTAGATGCTTTCAGCGGTTATCCGTTGGGAATCTAGCTACTCGGCAGTGCTCCTTTCGTGAAACAACCGACACACCAGGGATTCCCTCATCCCAGTCCTCTCGTACTAGGGACGAATCTCCTCAA
>CAYIUZ010000029.1:0-7862 GCA_964366705.1 uncultured Gammaproteobacteria bacterium
TAATGTAACCTCGCTTACTCCTCCATCAATCTCTATATTTGTAAAACCTGAAGTTTTTAAAGTCTCAATTTTTTCAAAAACTTTTTCTTCAAAAGGCCGTCCAGATGCACCTAAATGCACTCCCATAAGTAAAATCCTGTCTAAATCCTCATAAGAAACTTTAATATCCGAGATTGGAGTATCAATATCCAAAGCAAGTCCTACAGCACCCAGCACTTCTGCCTTAGCGACAAATTCCACCTGATCACTCATTTTTTCAATATGTCCTAGAAACGTTTTAAATCCAGAACTTGACAGATTTTCAATATAATCGATCGGTTCTTCCACCATTAAATGGGCTTCAAGATCAAAATATTTTGAATATTTGGAGAATGGTTCGGGGTCTAGGAAAGTAATATTCTCCTCAAATTTTCCGTCCAGAAAATCTATGTGAACGAATTTTGCAAAACCTTTGTAGATTTCAAACTTTTTCTCAATCTCCTCCCAGGACTTTTCGAGGATTGTCGGAATAATAGTCATTGTTAACCAATTTTATAATTTTCCCTGCCTGCCGGCAAGGCAGGATTTTTCAATTTGCAATGAATGATTAAATTCTCAATTTTCAAACGAACACGAGAGATAGGGAAATTTTCGCGAGAAAAAAAACAGAATAAAGTTTACTTACCTATTATAACTAATGCGTCGTAAGATGTCGCTTCTGGTAGATCAGTTGATGTGTCTCCAATTGTGTAATCTGCTGATAAAGCTTTTTCAAGATCGGCTAAAATACTTTTCTTTGAGCTTTTTACTTGAATTGTTACATCTGTATAATCAAAATTATCAGCATTTCCAGTTGATGCAATTGTAAACCCGGCCTCTCTTATAACAGCTGCTGCGGCCCCAGCAACTCCTGATTCCCCACTACCATTTTGAACTGCAACTGAACCCGAACTTGCAGGCGTATCCTCTTCCTCAGCTGCCTTAGTCGGTACTTTTGTAGGCGCTTTTGATGGAGTGGGAGCCTCAGTTTCCAAAGGCTCTTCAGTTGGCTCTTCCATGGTTACTTCATCTTCTGAATCCTCAGTAAGAGTAATTGAAGTACTATCCTCTCCCTCGGACTCGCTTCCGCTTGTAACAAAATACGCAACGCTTCCAAGCAAAAGTAAGATAATTATAAAAAATATTCCAAATAGGGCAACTCTTTTCGAAATTCTTTTTTTTGAGGGCTTATGGGCTCCTGAATACGAGATCTCTTCCATACTAGGGTGCCATGATATCATAAGAAAAACTATCTATCAACATTTGATTTTTATCCCGTTAAAACTGTGTTTGCAATGTTTTAGAGTAAAACTTTTTAAAGCCAAAGTTTTAATGGGATGATATAATAATCTAATGCCCAAATTTTCTTTTTTAGTTTTCTTATTTCTTATCTTTTCTTCTCTCCTATTAGGCGTTGGAAATGTTAGAGGTGACGAGCTTGATGACTTAAATAAGCAAATTGCAGATTTAACAAAAGCTTTGAATGATTCAAAATCTGCGACCACTCCGCTAGAACAACAAGTGGCAAGCATTAAATCTCGTGTCGCGTTTATAGAATCAGACGTAGTTAAAAAAGGAAATGATATTGATAAAGGATATAAAGATTTAGAAAAACAAACTAATAAGCTCAATCTAGCGATAAGAAACTACTATATTAAAAGTCATTATAATTCTCCAATACTTGTTTTTCTTTCTTCAAGTTCAGCTTCTGAAATAACTCAAATTCTTGCCTATCAAAAAGCTGCAGCAGACCAAGATAAAATGATTATTACTAATATTGCGCTCTCAATTAATACTTTGGAAGAAAAAAAGGAAGCACTGGAAAGCGAAAAAATAAAACTCGCAACAGTAAAAGCTAATTTAGATAAGATAATCGGTGAGGCAAAAACCTATCAGTCCAATTTAACTGGGCAAATTGCGGCATTATCAGCAAAACAGCAGGAAATTATTAATGCGAGATCCGGAACTTTTACAGCCACCATTGGAGACAGTAATTTAGCTGATGACTATAACGCTTCAATTGTTGGATTTAGGGAAACTGCTCCTTCCGGATATTTTGGAGTTTTCTCTTTTGGAGCGCATACTCACAGAAAAGGGATGAGTCAATATGGAGCCCGCGGAAGAGCGCAAAGCGGACAAAGCGCAAATCAAATTCTTAATGCATATTATGGAAAAGATCCAGTTGGAAAAGATACAGGGGGAGATATTCAGGTAGCAGGATATGGCAGCATGAACTTTGAAGATAGATATTTGATGGGAATTGCTGAAATGCCCTCAGCCTGGCATCCAGAAGCCTTAAAAGCTCAAGCAATTGCAGCTAGAACTTATGCTTACAGATATAAAACAGAGGGAAAAGAAATATGTACGACTGAAGCATGCCAAGTTTATAATGATGGCAAAGCTTCAAATCCACCTGAGGCCTGGAGACAAGCAGTACAATCCACTCGAGGTCAAATAGTAGAAGACGTAGTTACATATTATGCTTCAACTCACGGAGGATTTACGACTACTCGCGGCTGGGATACGACTGACGGCGGAGGTGGAGGAAGTTTTATTGATAAAGCATACGACAAAATTGGAGGATCACCTTGGTTATATAAGGCTTGGTATACTCAGGGCTATAGCACCAATTCTGATAAATGCGGGAGAACCAATCCATGGCTAAGTCCGGAAGAAATGGCAGATATAGTTAACGCAGCTATTGCTCTTAGAACTGGCGGAATTGATACTGGAAGAATTACTCCGATCAGCTCATGCTGGGGAGGAAATCCATACAGCATGGACGAACTCAGAAATTTAGTATCAGGACAAGGCGGAATTAATCAGGCTACAAGCGTGTCTGTTTCACAAGGAAACGGTAACACATCAAATGTCACGATTAACGGAGTTTCTATGTCGGGAGATGACTTTAAGAGAGCATTTAACCTTAGGGCTCCCGGACGCCTCTCTATCCCTCAATCTGGATTTGCTTTCTTTAATATTGAAAAAAAGTAGAAATCAGTTATTAGCTTGAGAGTATTGCGATCTTAACTTAATTGGTTTAAAATCCCAGTTAACTAAGCATTTATAACTCATAATTTATAACTTTTAATATGCCTGATATTTTTGTAGGAAATCCTGTTAAACCTGAACCAGAAACAAAGGAAGTCTTTGAAACTAATACAGCGGAAAACCAAAGCAAAATAAAACCTCACATTTCTCCTCAAAAAGGCAAACACATTCACAGCCATCTAGTATCAGCTTATTGTGATCATCCACAGGCAGTAAGAGTAGCTGATTTACAGGATGATGAGGAAATACTTTTATATCTAAGAAGGCATTTTGTCACTAACGTTCCATGGATGATTCGGGCAGTAGGAACTGTGCTCGTTTTCCCATTTCTTTTCTATATAAATTCTTTTGGGATAATCGACATTTCCTTCATTCCCTACAACTTCATAATATTTGCGGCAATTCTTTATTATCAGATAATATTCTCATACATGTTTATTAAATATTTAAGCTGGTACTACAATATTTCTTTGGTTACAAATAAAAGAATAATTGACATAGATTTTTCGAGTTTAATTTATGAAAATGTAGCAGCTACTAAATTATCTCAGCTTGAAGATGTAAGCTATTCTCAAATAGGCATTATCCGCTCAATTTTTGATTATGGGGATGTTACCCTACAAACAGCCGGAACTGTTTCGGGATTTGATTTTCTTGCAGTTCCTCATCCTGAAAAGGTAATTAAAACTATAAATAATTTGATCGGAAAAACAAAACATGCTTGATTTACTTTTTAACTTTTTTCAATTTCTAACAATTCTCAAATTGGTATTTCTTTTGTTAAATTTGATTGCTATAATATTCCTCCTGATAGTTTATAAACAGGCTCGTGCAATGCAGAAAGTAGTGGATGATGGCGCCAGTTCAATATTACTTAATTTAATTGCAATAATTAATGCTATAATAGGGATGATTATTTTTGTTGCTGCCCTAATCATACTGTAAATATTAATTTTTATCGATCCGCCTCAGGCGTGATCGAAGAGGAGGGGCCGCCCGTCAAGTCGAAATCTGAGAAAAGTCGAAGATGAAGGCAAAAGGGCGTGACCCGACGAGATGGCAGAAACAAATCTAGCATTTAGTAAAGTTGTAGCAACTCCTACGCCTACAGCCTGGTCTCAGGCATATAGCGCAGGACGACTCTTTGCTGCATTATCCCTCCAAACTAATAATATACCCCAAGAAGGCGAAGAACATTTAAATTCTTTAGGTAAAGATCTTATTTCTACTTTAGAAAGCGAGTTTTTTACTCTTGAAAATAAAGACCTGGAATCAATTAGGCAAGCTGTAAATACAACGGCAGAAAGAGTAAAGACAGGAGTAAAGCTTTCATTTGTAATCTGCTATTTAAATGAAAATGTTCTCTACCTATTTGCAACAGGAGGCGGAAAAGCGATTCTTAAAAGAGGAGAAAAAATAGGAACTGTTCTTGAAGCAAGCGAAGAGCAAACTATTAAATCAGCATCAGGCTATGTCCAGGAAGGTGATATTATAGTTTTACAAACCAAATCATTCACAAAAGTTATCCAACCCGCAACACTTGCTTCAGCACTGGACAATAATACTCCAGAGGAGATTTCCGAAAACCTTGCACCTCACCTCCATGAAAAAACAGAAGGAGCCGCATCAGCCGTAATTCTCCTGTATAAAAAAATGAATGCTCAAGAATTAACACAAGTTGCGATTTCATTAGAAGAACCTGAAGATCAGGCTGGAGCGAATACTAAAGCTGAAGAGAATAAAGAAGAATCAGACAAAGAAACAGTAGAGCAAACTTTAGAAAAAGTTAATAAAGAAACAATTGAGCAGTCAACTGAAAATCTAGAAAAATCAGAAACAGGATTTAATGAATCTACCGAGACAATAATCGGATCTGAACAACCTGCATTGGAGCAATCTGCGCCTACCGAAACTCCATCCCCCTTCTTAACAGATCAAATTCCAACCAGAAGAAGAAAAATGTCCATGGGCCTTAATTTAGGATTTCTTAAAAAATTACCTGGAAATTTAGGACATTCAAGGAAAATCATCTTAACTATTGCAATAGCTCTAATTTCAGTAATTGTAATTAGCGGAGCTCTTGCAATCACAAGTAAACAAAGCAAAGGCTCTCAGGAAAAGTTTGCCGGAATTTTTAATGAGGCTCAGGAAAAATATGACGAGGGATTAAACCTAAAAGATCTGAATGCATCTTTAGCCCAAGAAAGTTTTAGGGTAGCCAAGAAAATTCTAGATGAAAATAAAGAC
This sequence comes from uncultured Gammaproteobacteria bacterium, assembly GCA_964366705.1. Classification (GTDB taxonomy): domain Bacteria; phylum Patescibacteriota; class Microgenomatia; order Levybacterales; family UBA12049; genus 2-01-FULL-39-10-A. The sequence goes on from CAYIUZ010000029.1 coordinate 5,317, forward strand.
ACCTTTAAGGAGGGCTCTGATGAAGATAACCAAATCGAAGAGCTCTTAACAAAAATAAATGATGAAGTTACTGGTAATGGACAGGGGGGAATATCCGCAGCTGAAGTAGATAAATCAGAAAGCAAACTTCTTTCTATTGAGATTGATAATCCAGATGCAACTCATTTTACTCAAAATGAAGATTTTATTTATTTCTTAGATAGTAAAGGCGCAAGTTCAATCGATAAAGGAAATGATTCTAAAAAAACTCTTTTCGATAAAAGCTGGGAAAAGGCTTCGGGAATTGGAGTATTCGGGTCAAATATTTATGTTTTAGATAAAGAAGCTGGAATTTCTAAATTTGTTCCAGGCGAAGATGACTACACAGAAAGTGACTATTTGAAAGAGGAAGTTGACCTCTCAAACGCAACCAGTATGGCAATTGATGGATCAATTTATGTTCTCTTTAGTAACGGCTCAGTCAATAAATACACAAGGGGTTCTGCGGATGACTTTGAAGTAAGCGGAATTGACAAAGAAATGTCCTCTCCTACCCGAATACTTACTAATGAAGATTTTGACAACATCTACATTTTAGATAACGGCAATTCAAGAATAGTTGTAATAAATAAAGAAGGTAAATTTATTTCATCCTATCAGGCAAGTGTAGTTAAAAATGCAACTGAAATTGACGTTAATGAAGAAAATAAAGCAATTTTTGTTCTATCAGGCGGAAAAGTCTTCAAAATCGACATAAAATAACCTCATAAAAATTTACAAATTCCTCCTTTTGGCGTATGATAAACCACGTATAATTGAAATAAGTACATAGCTAAATGGTTAAAATAGTTAATTGTTAAACCATGCAACTATTCAGCTATTAAACTATTTTCGTTATGAAAATTACCAATAAACGCGCTTTTTATGATTATCTAGTTACAGATAGATTTGAGGCTGGAATTAATCTAAACGGAGCTGAAGTTAAAGCTATAAAAATGGAACATGCAGATTTAACCGGAAGCTATGTAAGAATAATAGGCTCAGAAGCATACTTAATAAATGCAAAAATTTTCCCTTATGAGTTTGCGAGGCCAGAAGGATATGACGAAACCAGAACCAGAAAGCTTCTTCTTCACAAAAGCGAGATAATTAGCCTTAAAAATAAAACAGCCGGAGCAAACTTAACTCTAGTTCCAATTTCTTTTTATGAAAAACATGGATTAATTAAACTAGAAGTAGGAATTGGAAAAGGAAAAAAGAAATTTGATAAAAAAACGGCAAAGAAAAAAGCTGATTTAGACCGCGAAATTGAGCAAGAGCTAGCCTCATAATTCAGCAATTAGATACTAGCCACTAGATATTAGAAAAAACCAAAAACCCGCTATAAGCGGGTTTTTTAGTTGTGGAGATGTCGGGAAGTGATCCCGAGTCCAAGAAAGAATTTTAAGAATTTCTACAAGCTTAGTTGATTATTTTTTTGATTACTCTATCCTTTGAAAATCAACATTCATAAATAGAGCCGAGGTTATAATTACAATAAAGAGCTAACCAGCTTCTTTACAGTTTTCCCAGCTGATTTTATGCTCAAGACGCCTCACTGAGAGAAGGACATAATGAACAGCTCAAGAGCTTAAGCGTATGCTAAAGCTGGTTGAGCACTAGAAGGAGAGAAAGCTCTCCCTATAGCGTTAAATGTTTTTGAAACATTTATTTTTGATCAAATTTTACGTCTTTTAATCGTGGACGGCTTGCAATTATTAAAGAACTAATCTTGTCGATGCAATGCATCCCCAAGGCCTGTATAGTACCATTTTTAGCTTCGCAAGTCAAGTTTACGAGGCTAATCTTCTTTCGCAAAGGCTAATCCCCAGACTTTGTTTGCTCCACTCTTTTTTAAAACACTACATGCCTCAGAAAAAGTAGATCCAGTGGTCACAACATCATCAACCAAAACGATATTGCAATTTACGATTGAAGATTTATGATTTATGATTTTGAATGCGCCGGAAATGTTTTCCCTTCTTTCTTTTTTACTCAAACCTACTTGCGATCTTGTTTCTTTCACTCGAATCAAACAATCTACTACTGGGATGCCAAACTTTTTCGAGAGCCCTTTTGCCAGAATTTCAGACTGATTATAGCCTCTTTTTTTTAATTTAGCTCTACTCAAAGGGATTGGAACAAGAAAAATGTCATCCTGCCTGTCCGCCTCTGGAGGAAACTTGTGAAGGATCCTCATAAATTCTTCGTTCTGGATTAAAGAATCATAAAGTAAATCCGTAATAAAACCGGATAAACCTGATAAATATGGCCTGTATTTAAATTGATAAATTAGTTTTTTAGATATTTTATTAAAAACTACGCCTGTAAAAGATCCTTCAGGAGCATTTCTCTTTTTACAAATGGGGTGAGTCAAACCGTTATAAGAAGGCCGGCCACAAATCAAGCATATATTTTTAGTATCAAAGGAGAGCTTTGAAAAACAGTTAGCGCAAAGAAATTCTCCGAATTTTTTGCAATTCACACAGTACCTCGGAAATATAATATCCAAGAGATTCATGATTTAC
>CAYIUZ010000030.1:0-7783 GCA_964366705.1 uncultured Gammaproteobacteria bacterium
ATAAAACTAAACGCAAAACCCAACCGAGCACCAACCAAGCACCAAATAACAAACACCCAAAAAAAGTAGGGGATAGAAATGCCAAAGTAAGAACCCCAATTAAAACAGGAGCACAACAAGCGCTAGTTATGCCAGAAAATATTCCTAATGTAAAAATCGATAGAACGTCGATTTTCCCTTCTTTTCTTGCAGGAAGATGAATCATTACAGGAGATTTCATACCTAATAATGAAGCTATTGCAACCAAAATCATTAAAACGGCACCAAATAGATAAATTTGGTCATGAAATCTAAAAAGTGCTTGGGAAATTATTGCTACCCCTAAAACCGCTGGCATTAAAACAACAAAGATTCCCGCTCCGAAAACAAGCGTCATAAGTAGAACTTTCTCTTTTTCTTTGAAAACACTTCCTAAATAAGCAGGGAGAAGAAAGGTTATACAACAGGGAGCGAAAAGAGCTACCATTCCGGCAACAAATGCAGCAAGAAGTGAAATTTGAAAAATTCCTTCCATTTAGGCCGAGCAGCTACCTCCCCTTCTTTCAAGAATTGGCCATGGAAGTTGTCCCACGTTTCCTCTTATTGCTTCGTAACCCATTGCGCTTGAAAAGGTTTTAGATAAAAGTTCTTTTGGAGAAACTTTTAAATAATCTCTTCCATTTTTTTCAAAATGATATGCAATATCTAAATAAGTCTGAGGAAACCAATAGGTATTAAACGCAAGTGCTGTCTTGTAAATTTCTTCTTCAGAGGATCCCTGTAAAACCATTAATTCAATTAGTCCCAACATCGCCATTCCATGATTGCAATCAGGAAAAGCAGTCGAATTACCACAGCAGGGCCTATAAATATTTCCCGCTATTTCCTCTACCGTCTTTTGCTGTTTATCAGAAAGAGATATATAAGAATGTCCTGAATAATGATTCATTGGATCTCCTACACCTATTGTCCATCCTCCAGTTGACGCAAAATTCGACGCATCACCATCTGCCATCATATCTCCCTCTTCCAAAATCTTATTTTTATTCGCAAGACCTAATCCCCACAAAACATCTACCCAAAATTGTGCATTTTTCTGATTAACTTCGATTTTATTTTGACCATCTTTAAAATATTTATCCAGGTCTTTTGGGAGCTCCTCCCCTCCGGTTATTGCCTGGGCGAATTTACCTTTATCAATTACTCCATCTTCAACCATTCTTTTCCCTAAATCTCCCCATTTTATTTTGAAAACATAATTTTCTTTAATAACTTTACTTTGCAAGGAAATCAAATTCCCGTTATTTACATTCTGTGAAACTTCAAACTCCTCATTGATATTTCTTTCTGAGACTATTTTCTCGTATAGTATGCCCAGCAAAAACGTACTTAGTGGAATAAGGGTAATTAAGAGAACTTTTAAAAAAAGATTAATTTTAAAATATTTCCTTTTGATCTTCTTGAAATTTATTTTCATTTAGAAACAACTCCTTCAAAAGAAAGCTCTACGTATGTGTTATCAGGATCATTTGTTTCAAAACTGACAGTTCTGGAAATTTCTCCCACTCCTTGTGGCCCATGATAGGTTGGATCAAAAGCTGCAACAACTTCTCCACTTTCTCCCGGCTTGATTATACCTCTCCAACTAGAAGGAGCGGACATTCCCTTCATGCCAAAACTGGGTCCATCTTTGCCATTTATTCTAAGAAAAGTTTTTGTACATGCACATGAAGATGTTAAATTGGCAATTTCTAGATTTTTCGTACCCGAGTTTTTTACTGGAAAACTGTGATAGAGAATCCCTTTCGAATAATCTATATTGCCAACTGTTTTAAAATTATGATCAACAGATATTTTTGCACCAATTGTCTCTGTAAGTGAGGCTTTTGAGTTTTTATCTGAACCGGAAATAAAAACTGCAAAACCGATTATTCCTAGAACAGAGATTAAAATTAATATTAGAAATTTTATGTTCATTTATTTACCCTCTTAAAAAGCGTTACTAATTCCTCAGAAGCTTTTGGGTCTTCTGACATAAATTGGTGCTTTACGTGAGTGTTAACATGTCGTTCAAACAGTACTGAGTCGAGACTTTTTAAAGAATTTTGGATTGCGAGGCTCTGATTTAAAAGATCTATACAGTATTCATCAGCTTCAATCATGCGCTCCAAACCTTCAAGTTGACCTTTAATAATATTTAATCTTTTCTGGGCTTCTTCTTTTTTATCCGTATAGTTATGTTTCATAAAAATATAATATACCCCCCTAGGGTATATGTCAATATCTAAATTGACCGCTTTCTTAAAAAAACATATATTAGATATGTGACGAAGAAAAAAGTTAAAAAAATCCAATATCCAAGTAAAAATAAAATGGTGTTTTCAATTCTGGCAACTGTAGGAGTGGTAGCTGTCTGGAGAGGGATTTGGGTAGTTTTCGATGCACTTCCCTATTTTGAAAGGCCAATTATCGCAGGTGGAGTAGCTATACTTATTCTTGTAATTGCCGGCGTTTATTTTAGAAAAATAAACTTCTGGTAGAAATTTATAACTTAAAAGGGGAGGTCTTCCTGGACTTCTTTTGGGGATTGAAACCGGCTTCTATAGACGCATAATGCGCAGGTTTCAGAAGTTTCGGGAAGCGGTCCTTCTAAAACATCGGAGATACCTCTCATAAGCATTTTAAAATCCTCCATATCTTCTTCTATATGATGCCATGTAGGAGTAGTCGTAAAAACCACCTTCCCGTTAATTAAATCCATCTTATCCGGATTTATAGTAATTACTCCCATTTTAGTGATTTTAATAGGCGTTCCTGTTTCCGGATTTTCCAGAGCAAATTTATATGCGTGGAGCTGGCTGGAATACTTCTTAAGAACTTTTTCTTCATCAGGTGTGGTAATTTTAAAATCAATTATCGCAAACGTTACGTCGTCAAGTTTTGTAAGAATATCAAAACGGCCCGATAAATATACTTTTGTTCCCGGAACTACAACTGAACGCATATATCCTTCCTGGATAGTGATAATTCCGCTGGGAAGATCCGGAATTATGTCTTTTAAATTCATACCCATGATGGAGGTCTGAAGAAGATTATTAATCCTGCCGAACATAGCGGGGAAAGGCCCTGAGTAAGAAATCCCATTCTTAACTTTCTGATAATAACAATGCTTACACTCCTCATATAGATAAGCGAAATCAGATGGGGAAACTTTATAAGCTTGATTCGGCATAAAGAACAATTATAACTCTGAGACTATTTCAAAGCAATTATTCTCTATAAGTGATACAATACGAATTCAATGGGATATCCAAATAGAGATAACAGAGGAGGATCACGAGGCGGAGGACGCGATTTCGGCGGACGAAGTTTTGGCGGAGAAAAAAGATTTCGACCGGCTGAACTCCATAAAGCTATATGCAGTTCCTGCGGAAAAGAATGCGAAGTTCCATTTAAACCCTCAGGAGACAAACCTGTTTATTGCAGGGATTGTTTTGCAAAAAACAGAAGCCACGAAGAAAGAGGATTTGAAAGAGGCAGCAGAGATAATAGAAACGAGAGACCATCATTTAAAAGACCTGAAGAAAATTATTCCCAACCCTCAAGATCTAATGAACTAGACGCAATTAATTCTAAGCTAGATCAAATCCTAAAAATATTGGAAAATCAAACGGAAACTCTAGCTCCTGCAGAAACGCCAAAAGAGGAAATAGTGGTAAAAAAGAAAAAAGTATCTAAGAAAGTAATCTCAGCCCCGGAAGAATAATCTTTTATCTCCTGAATAAAACTCCACTTCTCCCTTCTAATTGCATTGCACTCAAAGGCTTTGCTATTCTTGCTGAATCTCTTAAATATCCATCAACAGCATCCTGAAAAGCTTCTCCGTGAACTGTGGCTCCAAACCTGACTACATATCTAGGCGCTGATCCTTGCCCTATAGTCGTTCTTCTGATATCAACTCCTGGTCTTTGCACTCCTCCAATCCTTGCTTCATGAAAACCTAATCCTTGCGTAATATCTCTAATTAATGGTTCGAGTTCCAAGCTACCCGTTAGATCCTCAGGACTTCTACGAAACACCTGACAATAAATAGCCGTGATATCATCCAAATACTCTTGTCTTAAAGCGCCAAGATCTACCCAAAAAGTTTCAATTTGCCTAACTCCTTCTACCCTAGTACTAGGTGTCTGCGGATAAAACTGTACAACACGTAAGCTTCTTCTTTCCATGACTGAGGATTATACTTCCGAGGCCCAAATAAAGCAAACTATTATTAATAGTTTAATTCTCTTTCCTGATTATCAATTGCCTTATTCCATTCTCTTATTCTTTTTTGTAGTTCCTCCGCGTCTTTTTTTCTTTCATCGTAAAATTTTTCTTTTTCTTCATCAGTTGGTGCTGTAGCAAAAACGGTTTGAATAACAGCTTGAGAATATGCTCCATATATATCAATTTCCCCTTTCTTCATCTTTTTATTCGCATCATCTACCCATCTGGATTTTTGCTCCCAAGAATAATAAAGTCTTTTCATTATTTGATCTCCTGGTGACCCTTCAGCAATCGGTCTATCTAACATTACCCGTAATCCCGTTTCAAAAGCCTTAAACATCTCTCCTATGTCTTCCAACTCTTCTAGTGTATTTTTCACCAAAGACTTAACTGAATACCATATTATCCAAGCATCTTTCATGTCTTGTTCACTTGGCTCGTAGTCTCCCTTTTTCTTTTTCATGATATTACCTAAATCTTACCATCTTCAGTTTCGTAAATAAGCACATAACAACGCGTTATTTTAAATGACTTATTCTTCATACGTTTCTTAGCAGAAACCATTATATTCCGAGGTAAAAATAAAGCAATTTCGCGGCTAAAAAGTCTAACTATTCTATCCTTGCGGATTACCTGAGAGTGCTTGCTTAATCGCACCGTCTAAACGCTCAGCTGTCGGAGAACCAACTAGAGGGACTACTGAACGAGGCCCTTGAGTTTCTACCCATTCAAGCTCCATCCCTGGGGCAGTAAGTACAATCGGAATATCTGGATGTAGTTCCCGTAATCCTTCGATCAATCCCTGACTTCCACCGCTTTCGGTTGTAGACCAAACGTCATACACTAATACATCAGCGCGCTCTACTGCTTCACAAGGCTCACCGCGCATCACAGGACATGAATAAGATGAAGGCCCTGAGCACTGTTCAACTTCATATCCAAGCCTGCGAAGCGAATCAGCTTCCTGATCACCTGCATCTATGTCGTGGTGAACCACCAAAACTCGAGTTCTTTCCTGCTCTGTCATTATGAGACAGATAATACCACTTTAATCTTAATTGTCAAACTAATGTCCTGCTTTAAAAATATGGGGATATTTCATCTCAAGCTCCAAATAAAAACTTAGTCATAGATTATTTAAAACCACACAGCTTCATGTCGGAATAAAATTATTCTCCGACTTAAAATCCCGAAATCGATTTATTTTCTTGTTCTTTTTACCACAAAGTATTTAATAATTGTTTTCTCTTCTCTTTTCCGAAAAGAAGAAGCAGAAACTCTTTGCCTGTTTTTGCTTTATGCTTTCTTTCTCTCGTTCATTTGTCGGGTAATTTCACCCCTTCCTCGTCAAGTTTGCGAGGAATTCCCCTGACGCATTCACTCACTCTTTCATGCGTAAAGCTGCAAAATGGCAAATTGGGAACGGGAAACGGAGCTTGTTTGAAGCGCAAAGGGGAACCAAGATAAGAAGCAAAATAAAGCAATCTACCTAAAATTAGGTTTAATTTATACTTCGTGAGATACGGGGAAGCTCATAATAAATTCAGTCAGATTATTTATTGAATTGGCAGTTTGAAGCGCATATTCTCTATTTAAATCAGGATTTATTGAGTTCCCGAGACGTGATGAACCTCCTCGGCTAATTCGATCAAGATACGGCTTGATAGGAATTAAGCATATTCCAAATCTTTTTTCTATTTCAGGTTTCATAAATAAATCTTCATAATCCAGACACAGAGGTCCTTTTAATACGCCGATAACGCATCCTATATTTGGCCTGTGATTTGGACATCCTCCATTTTTCCCATTTTGGGGAGTTTGATTATTTACACGGTTTCTTATTTCAATTAAGTTTTGCCGAAATGGAGTATTAGGAACTCCACTTAAAGATAATTCATCGCTTACATTACAGCTTCCTATACCATTTGGATCTGATTTCCAGGATTTAGTCTGAGTCCTTTTATATATTTCCTGCCAAAGTCTGTTATGTGCATTAGTTACTAAGATATACTGCCCTAAAACCTCAAGCTGATTAGAATCTAATGTATCCATGTACTCGGAAAAGGTAGAAATAGCAGGATTTGTTTTGTAATCAGGTAAAGTAAAAGGGGCAATTTCAGAAATAGGCGGAGTGTATTTAGGGCTTTCCATGCCCGCGATTATATTCCCAAGGCCCAAATAAAGCAATTAATTACGAGTTAAATTTTAGTGTCCTTAAATAGATCTATATATTTTTTATAAGAATAGGACTGTCCGTATTTTATATCCTGATCCTTAGGAGTTAAGATTTCCATCCCTACAAAACGATCAATTACACGCTGCGATCCAGCCCTAGTAAACCCAGTCCATTTCTGAACTGTTGCAACATTTACAATTGGCTGACCATATAATTTAGGTAGTACTATAGCTGCGCTTTCTGATGCGCGAGTTCCAAGTTTTTGAATTTTTTGCATGTCAGAATCACGGAGAACCGTAATCTTGCCAACAATATCAATTGCTTCATTCGCTATTTCAATTACACCATCGAGAAAAAAATCGACCCAATCATCAACCTTACCGCCATGGTAACCGAAAAGTCTTTCATAATATAACTCCTGATGTTTTTTAAAATAAGATGAGAGAAACAAAACAGGTTTTTCCAAAAATCCTTCTTTCCATAAATAAAATGTGATAATCATTCTTCCTGTCCTACCATTACCATCAAGAAATGGATGGATTGTTTCAAACTGAGAATGTATTAGGGCTGCCTTAATCAAGGTAAGAGTACTATCATTTGCGTATATAAATTTCTCTAGATCATCTAAGGCAGCGTGCATCTCCCTAACTGGTGGCGGAACAAATCGTGCATTATCTGGCCTAGTACCACCAATCCAATTCTGACTTTTCCTAAATTCACCAGGGTCCGAAAAATGGGTAGCTCTTGCTTGATCCATTAATTTTTTATGTAGCTCCCTTACAAACCTTAATGATACTGGAAAATCATCAGCCACTACTCTTTCCATTCCGTAATTAATAGCTTTTATATAATGAAGAATGTCGTCAACATCATCTGGAACATTAGTTTTTACATTTGCTTCCGCTTCAATTGCATCAATCATCGTGGCCCTTGTTCCCTCTATCTGACTTGATGATGCAGCATCTTTTCTAAGATACATCAGTAGAAAAAAATCAGAATCTGGAAGCAACTTTGTAATACCATCAAGTTTTCCCAAAAGTCTTGTTGCTTGATCATTCTTTTTTAGAATTTTTGAATCTAAATCGAACCCACTGGCTGGTGGAAATGGCGTGGGAATAAATGATTTAAATCCTTCTTTTTGCTTTTTGTTTTCTCCAATATTTATCAATTTCATATTAGTATCCATCTTTTTTGAGATGTATACAAACTATACCACTTTGTATACATTAAGTCAATACATAGATACAAACTTTAATCCTATAATTCTCTACACATGGCATGCTAACACTTTAGAAGCTAACTAGCAGAATTTTCTACAATTTTTTTACACCCGGCTCAAAATAAAGCAATTTACTTGCG
>CAYIUZ010000031.1:0-7571 GCA_964366705.1 uncultured Gammaproteobacteria bacterium
CAATGCTTGGAAATTATTTTGTTGCAGACGATTTCACTTGGCTTAAGTGGGCTGCAGATTGTAGTAATTGTTCTGCGCCAAATTTATTTGTTAATTATTTTATTAACTCGGACGGATTCTTTTACAGACCCGGGATGAAGATATATTTCTACCTTATGTATCAAATATTCTGGCTAAATCAAGTTGTTTATCATTTTTCTTCCTTAGTTCTGCATTTTATGGCAGTATCTTTATTTTTCTTAATTGCAAGAAAAATATTTGGCGAAGTTAAGCTGGCAGCATTAGCAGCTTTCACATTCTTAATTTTAAGCGGACCTTTGGAAAATGTATTTTGGATTTCTTCAATTGGACATTTATTCAACGGCGTATTTTCGTTGCTCGCAATTCTCCTGTTTATTTATTGGGAAGAAAAAAAGAAAATATATTACTTAGTAGGCGCTTTGCTTTCAATTTGTGCTGCATTAACATTCCATGAGTTAGGAGTTGTTACACCGCTTCTAATTCTTGCTTATAAAATATTTAAAGACGGATTAATAGATAGCGTTAAGAGTCTTTCTAAAAAGTTTGATTACTTAATTCTTTGGATTCCAATTTTAGGATACCTAGTTCTACGTGTAATTTCTAAAAGCCATTGGTTTAGCGGGGACTATAGTTATAATCTAATTAATCTTCCGTTTAATCTAATAGGAAATATATTTGGTTATCTTTCATTGGGTGTTTTAGGTCCAATGTCATTCCCTCTTTATGAATCGCTTAGAAATTTTGCTAGGGAAAATATTATTATTTCTCTTATTGCTGTTCCTGTTCTTGCCGCAGCTTTTTGGGTTACATATAAATTATTCGCACATAGATTCAGCAGTTGGGAGAAAAGAGTAATTGTATTTGGTTTTATGTTTTCTGTGATTTCACTTTTACCATTCCTGGGGCTTGGTAATATAACTTCAAGATATAGTTATCTATCTACAATGGGAGTTGTATTTATTCTCGTAATAATGTTTAAGAAAGCCTACGGATATCTGGAAGAAAGTAGTAGGGAAATTGCGATTGGGTTTAGCTGTGTAGTAATTTTAGTGTTTGCACTATTCCACATAATTCAAATTCAAAGTACTTTGTTCAATTGGCATGAGGCTGGAAATAAAACCAAGAGATTCTTCATTTCAATGGAATCTCAATACACATTATATTGGTCGCAGAAAGATACTCAGTTCCATTTCGTTAATGTTCCTACCAAGGATGGACAAGCTTGGGTATTTCCGGTTGGTCTTTCTGAAGCTGTTTGGTTTGCATTTAAGAATGACGATGCGAGAGTGTTTATTCATGGTTCAGATCAAGCGGCTCTGGATGCAGCAGGGCTCTTATTGTTCCACCCTGTATTCAGATTTACAGAAGATGGGAATGTAGTAGAGATAGAAAGACCAATTGGTCCTCCTTCAGATTTGATAATGCCCTAGGGATAAATTAAAATGAACTTAATGAAAAGAATTCATCTGGGGCTTCTTGTAGGCATACTTGTTATAGGATTTATTTTAAGACTTTACAGATTTGACAGTCCCATTGCTGACTGGCATTCCTGGAGACAAGCAGATACTTCATCTGTTTCAAGAATTTTTATTGAAAAAGGATTTGATTTACTACATCCAAAATATCATGATCTTTCAAACGTTCCGTCAGGTTTAAATAATCCAGAGGGGTATAGGTTTGTGGAATTTCCAATTTATAATTTTTTTCAGGCAGGTTTATTTAAATTATTCCCGGTCCTAACACTTGAAGAATGGGGAAGACTAATAACAAATTTTGCTTCTATGTTCTCTGCCTTACTAATATTTCTAATATTAAGAAAACATCAAAACGAAAGAGCGGGGCTTATCGGAGTATTTGTTTTCGCAGCACTTCCGTATAGTATTTATTATGGAAGAACTATTTTACCGGATACCTCAACCGCCGCAACGATTCTTGCAGGAATTTATTTTTTCGACTTATGGCTAAAGGAAAAAGTGAAATATAAAAAATTTATCTTTTATTTCTTATCAATTTTATTTACCACAACTTCATTTTTACTAAAACCATTCGCAATGTTTTTTACGCTTCCTATGCTATATCTTGCTTATCAATCATTTGGCATAAGAATAATTTTAAATCGATATCTCTGGGTTTTTGCTATAACCTCACTATTTCCCGTGATGCTTTGGAGACAATGGATGACGCAATTCCCGGAAGGAATTCCGGGCTCTAATTGGCTTTTTAACGAAGGCGGAATGCGTTTTAAGGGGGCATTCTTTAACTGGATATTTGCAGAAAGAATTTCAAAACTAATTTTGGGATACTGGGGCGTTTTCTTAGTTGTATTAGGACTAGTTGCTAAAACAAAAACCAGTTATTTATTCTTTTATTCATTTCTTGTTTCGTCAATTCTTTATGTAACTGTAATCGCAAGAGGAAACATCCAGCATGACTATTATCAAATACTTATTCTCCCAACTCTTTGTATATTCGCAGGGCTCGGGGGAGATTTTTTATTAACCCTTGGGAAAAATTTGGCAAACAAATATCTGGCATCAATTGTTCTTATGGGAATAATGGGCTTTACATTTATGTTTAGTTGGTATCAGGTAAGAGATTATTTTAATATAAATAATCGTGCAATTATTACAGCAGGTTCGGCAGTAGACAGGTTAACGCCTAAAGACAGCTTAGTCATTGCAAACTATGAAGGAGATACATCATTTTTATACCAAACAAAAAGAAGAGGATGGGCTAGTTACCAGGACGATTTAAATATAATGGTTAGAGATTTAGGTGCAGATTATCTTGTGATTGCAAATCCAAAGCCTGCGGATGATTATTTTAAAAGTAGTTATGCGGTTTTAGAAGAAACCTCTGAATATATAATTTTTGATTTAAGAAAAAGCCCATGAAGATATTAATCGTTTCATCATATCTGCCTTTTCCTCTTTTTTCTGGCGGGCAAATCCGACTTTATAATTTGATAAAAAATCTATCAGAAAAACATTCAATAACTTTAGTATGTGAAAAAAGAGAGTCACAAACTCAAAGAGATATTGACGAGGTTTCAAATATTTGTGAAAAAGTTTATACGGTAGATCGAAAAAAACAATGGAGTGCAAAAAATATTATTAAGACTGGTTTTTCTTTAGACCCGTTCCTCATAACTGGACATAAGAGTCCGGAAATGGAAAAAATAATTACAAGATTAGTAAGTGAAGAAAAATTTCATCTTATTCATGTTGAGACATTTTACGTAATGCAAAATTTGCCTAAAGCAGATTTACCTGTAGTTCTAGCAGAACATAATATAGAGTATAAAGTGTATGAGAAATTTGTTAAAAAAAGTTTAATTATCGGGCGTCCGCTTTTATATCTTGATATTTTAAAATTAAAAAGAGCGGAAAAAGCATATTGGAAAAAAGCCACAAGGCTTATTGCGGTTTCTGAAATTGAAGCCTCTTTAATGGGAAGAAAGGTTGATGTAATACCTAATGGAGTAGACATTGATAAATTTAAAATGAAAAAAATAGTTAAGCAAAAAGAAAATAAAAAAGTTTTATTTATCGGAGATTTTAAATGGATTCAAAATAAAGATTCAATTGTTTATGTTATAAAAAATATTTGGCCAAAGGTCGTAAAAAATAATCCAAATGCTGTTCTCTGGGTTGTGGGAAAGAAGATCCCGGATTCTGTTAAGAGTCTTAAAGATGATTCAATTATTTTTGATGAGAATGCTCCAAATGAAACTGAAAAAATTTTTCAAGAAGCGGATATTTTACTAACCCCGATTAGAGTGGGTGGGGGAACTAATTTTAAAATTTTAGAATCTATGTCATGTGGTACTCCTGTTATTACTACAAAACTTGGAAATGAAGGAATTAAAGCGATAGAAAACGAGGAGATTATAATTTGCGATAAACCCGAAGAATTTTCAAATAAAACTTCGCTCCTACTAAATGATGATTATTTATATGAAAAGATTTCCAGAAACGGAAGGAAGTTTATAGAAAAAAAATTTGACTGGAAAAATATAGCAGCGAAACTAAATTCTGTTTATTCTGAGGTTGGAAGAGAACAGCGCTAGTTGTGCAAAGAAATATGAAAAAACTTACAATTTCAATTGTTAACTATAATGCCGGAGAGTATTTAATTAATTGCTTAGATAGCCTAAGAAAAATAAAGAATGAATTTGATTTTGACGTATATGTCGTAGATAATAATTCAACAGACGGAAGTATAGAAAAGGCGAAAGAAAAATTTCCTGATTTTAATTTTATTTCTAACAAAGAAAATTTAGGGTTTGGTAAAGCTCATAATTTAGTTTTAAAAAAAGCAGACACTCCTTATATCCTAACTCTTAATCCTGACAGCGAGGTTCCATCAAAAACACTTCCGTTTATATTTGATTTTATGGAAAAAAATCCAGATGCTGGAATTTCCTCGCCCAAAGTTGAAAAATCAGATGGATTTTTGGATATAGCATCTCATCGGGGTTTTCCAACTCCTCTTGCATCATTCTTGTATTTCTTTTTAAAAAACGATAGGCTTTATCATTTGACAGATAGGGATATGTCAAAAACACATGAAGTAGATGCTGTAGTCGGAGCATTTATGTTCATAAGAAAATCAGTTTTAGAAAAAGTAGGATACTTTGATGAAGATTATTTTTTGTACGGAGAAGATTTGGATTTATGTTTTAGAGCTAAAAAAGCTGGTTTTAAAGTAATGTACTTACCCGAAGTAAAAATAATGCACATTAAAGGAGTTTCTTCTGGCATAAAAAAACATAGTCAAGAAAACTCTTCAGCCGATAGAAATACTAAGAATAAATCTTTAGACTATTTTTATTCAACAATGAAAATTTTTTACAAAAAACACTATGCTAAAAAATATCCATTTTTTATAAATTGGATTGTTTATTTAGGGATTGACATTAAATTATTATTGGCAAAAAGAAAGAAGGTAGTATGACCCTAGGAATTGATGCGAGGCTTTGGAGTCAAACAGGGGTGGGAAGATATATAAGAAATTTAACAATAAATTTATCAGAGATTGATAAAAATAATTCTTATGTTTTGTTTGTTTTAAAGTCGGATAAAAAAGAAGTTGAAGAAAAAATAAAAAACAAAGAATGGAAGATAGTAACCGCAAATCTTAAATGGCATTCGATTAAAGAGCAATTAAGATTTCCTGGAATCATAAAAAAAGAAAAAGTAGATCTAATGCATTTTCCATATTTCAGCATACCTGTTTTATATAGGAAGCCATATGTTGTGACAATTCATGATTTAATTTTTCACCACTACGTAAGCGGCGCTTCTTCTACTCTTCCTCTTTGGCTTTTAGGTTTTAAAGTGATCGCTTATAGAATTGTTGTCGCAAATGCAGCAAGAGTTTCAAGGAAAATTATCGCAGTTTCTGACTTTACGAAGAAAGATATTGTGGACACTTTGAAAACAAATAAATCTAAGATTGAAGTAATTTATGAAGCAGCAGATGATTTAAAAAATTCAGGTAAGAAAGAAGAAGATATTAAAAATTATTTTTTTTATGTTGGTAATGTATTTGCTCACAAAAATGTAGGATTACTTCTTGAGGCGTTTAAAAATTTATCAAAAATTGACCCGTCGCTTAATTTAGTTTTTGTGGGAAATAATGACTTTTTGTATAAAAAACTAAAAGATCATGTTAAGAAGAATTTTAAAGAAGGAAGGGTGCATTTCCTTGAAAATGTAAGTGACGAGAGATTGTCAGGGCTTTACAGAGGTGCAATTGCTTTAGTAAGAACTAGTCTTATGGAGGGGTTTAGTCTTCCGCCTCTTGAAGCTCTGGAAAATAATTGCCTTGTCTTAGCATCAGATATTCCCGTGCATCATGAAATATTTGGAGATTCAATTATCTACTTTGATCATTACAGAAGCGATGATATACTTTCAAAAATGAAGTATGTTCTGAGCTTAGATTTCCAAGAAAAAGAAAAGTTAATTAAAAAAGGCGTAATGCAGGCAAACAAATATTCATGGAAAAAAACTGCTCAGCAGACCCTTCGGATTTATAATACTTTTTCGAATAATACTAGGGAATAGGGTCCGACCCTACTCAAGCGTAAGATTCCCTAATAATAGTTCTGCCTCTGTATTAAAATCTTCTACGAAGCTTTCATACGAAAAATAATCCTTTATTGCAAAATTATTAGTAGTTTTAAAATAGCCCAATATTTCCTCCGTATTTAACCATCCGGAATCTTTTCTGCTCAAGTATTGTCCATAGCTCGAGTATTTATATGATTTAGGGTCCGACCCTGGATGAGGATTAAGGTGGATGTATCTTGATAGATGAAGTAGATAGGCATCTTCCTGAACTAAGATTGCTTTGAATTTGCCTTGAAAAAGAGTACCTACTCTTTCATATTTCTTGTTGAAATACATAACGTATCTCGTTGATACTGCTCGGAGCAGTTTAGTAATGCCGTCAATAGAAGATTGTTTAATGAGTAGGTGGAAGTGGTTAGGCATTAAGCAGAAAGCTTGAAGGCTTAACTGATTTGACAACGGATGAGGATCGGATCTTGAAGGATCAAGATATTCTTTCATGTATCCTAAGAACACTGAGTAATCCTGATTATCTATGAAGATATCTCTTTTTTCAACTCCACGATTGTAGATATGGTAGCATCCATTCTCTATATATTGTTTGATCGAGTTTTTAGCTGGCATGGCTAGGGTCGGACCCTAGTCGTATGGTATCATACAGCTGTGAAAGTCGCACTGGTCTATGACCGAATTAATAAATGGGGAGGGGCAGAAAGAGTTCTTCTAGCGCTCCATAAAATATTTCCAGAAGCACCTTTATTTACATCAGTCCGGAGTTATGAGGAGAGTGCTTGGGCAAGTGAATTTGAAATTAAAACTTCGTTTCTCCAGAGTGCATCAAGACTTCGAAAATATAATGAGCTTTTAGCGCTTTTTATGCCAATCGCATTTGAGCATTTTTCTTTTGATGATTACGATTTGGTAATCTCAGTTACAAGCGAAGCAGCTAAAGGAATAATTACAAACCCTGGAACAATTCACATTTGTTACTGTTTAACACCCACCAGGTATCTTTGGAGTGGATATGAAGAATATTTTAATACTCCATTGCTAAGATTTTTGGGTAAAGGTTCAGTAAGGTATTTGAGGAGTTGGGATCTTGTCGCTTCGAAAAGGCCTGATCATATGATTGCGATTTCAACAGAAGTTAAGAGTAGAATCAAAAAATATTACGGCCGGGATAGTGAAATAATTTTTCCACCCTTAATGCTTGACAAGCCAAAAAAAACAAAAAAAAGGAAAAATGATTATTTTCTTTTAGTCTCCAGAATGTCTCGGTTTAGTAATTATAAACGAGTGGATTTAGCTGTCGAAGCGTTTAATCAGAATAGACTTCCTTTAAAAATAATTGGAGGAGGACCCATGATGTCAGCTTTAAAAAAACAGGCAAATAAGAACATACAGTTTCTTGGAGAATTGACAGATGAGATACTTAGGTATTACTATGAAATTTGCAAGGGTTTATTTTTTCCA
>CAYIUZ010000032.1:0-7515 GCA_964366705.1 uncultured Gammaproteobacteria bacterium
GCAGGCTCAATAACATGAGGAAGAATTTTTTTTCCTGATTTAGGATCAACAATATAGAGGTCTTTATTAGAAAACTTCGCGTGCTGAGAAAGATCGTAATTTGTTCTGTAGGCTAATCCCCATAACTCTTTAAAACCAAAAGGAAACTGATATTCTAAATCTTCTGTTCTTTTACTGTAAAAAGACCTCTCGCGATCATCATGCTCTCTCCATTTAAGATTTTCCGCACGAATTCCAAGATCCTTAATAACAAATTCAAAAATTCGCTCTTTCCATTCATTAAAAATTTCTTCCCAATTACTTCTATTAGGATCAAAGAAATATTCTATTTCTCCTTGTTCAAACTCAATTGTTCTAAAAATAGAATTTCCGGGAGTTATTTCATTTCTAAAGCTTTTACCAATTTGTCCAATACCAAACGGCAAACGAACACGCGTGGAGTCAACTACATTTTTAAAATTAATAAATATTCCCTGTGCTGTTTCTCCTCTTAAATATGCATGACCTTGTTCTCCTTCTACGATTCCAAGCTGCACTGGAAATAATAGGTTAAACTTTCGTACCTTTGTGAAGTCTTTCTTTCCGCAAACCGGACATTTTATTTCATTTTCACTTATAATCTGATCAAGTTCTTCCGGACTCAAACCTTCAACCAGCTTAGATTCGCCCTTTTTTTCAAAATATCCCTCAATAAGATGATCCGCTCGCATTCTTGCTTTACAATTCTTACAGTCAATCATGGCGTCTGCAAAGCTTGTCGTGTGTCCTGAAGCCTCCCATACCTTATGATGAGAAATAATACTCGAGTCCAGTCCTACCATGTCAGATTTCTCCTGAACAAATGCTTTCCACCAAAGATTTCTGATATTTCTTAAAAGCTCCGCTCCCAGAGGTCCGTAATCATAGCTATTTGCAAGCCCGCCATAAATATCCGATCCCGGATAAATAAATCCGCGTCTCTTAGATAAGGCAACAACTTTTTCCATTTCACCCTGAGCTTGCCGAACGGGTAAATTTTCTTCCATGAGGCAATGATAGCAAAAAAACACTCTCAATGTCATCCTGAACTTGATTCAGGATCTAGGAATTGGAGATACTGAACTAAATTCAGCATGACAAAACGAAAAAAAAGGCTAGAAGATCTGGGGGATTATTCTTTTTGTTTTTATTTTCTTTTCCATAATTTCTTCTATGAAACTCTCTGAATCTTCTAAGAACATTTGCTCTCTTGGCCAGAAACCTAAAAGGATTATCAACTCCTCTTCAAATCTTTTTATTCTCTTTCTAGGATCTGGGGTTATCTCAAGATCATAAAAAACCTGCTGGAGTAAATTAAAGACTGCGCGGTTCTCCTGGTGTTCTGGGAGCAAACCGTCCACCAACTCACAAACATAAAATGCATAACCTGCTTTTTCAAGATCAGATTTTAAGCTTGAATAATGATTTAGCGTTTCTACTTCTGTAAGAATTGGCATACGGCCATCATGACAGCTAAAAACACTTAAATTCAGAAGTTCTATGTGGGAAGATCTGCGGCTTGAGATTTTCCTGACTCCTTTAGCAATAACCGAAATTTTCCCCCTATTCTTAGTGATGACTGTTAGAATTCTATCAGCCTCTCCGAAGTTTTTTCTTTTTATAACAATTCCCTCTGTCCTAAAAGATCTCATATTACAAGCTTAGCTCAATTTCTTTATCCTGATCCAGGATAAACTTTTGTTTTTGCTTACCATTTACCTTTATCGTGTATTCATCTTCAGCTGTTCCAGGCTGTTTTTGGATCATAACTGGAAGCGGTGAGCCCTTTTCTAATTTAAATGGCAACGTATATTCAAGCGTAAGTTTTCCAATTCCTAGAGGTCTTACTGTTAAGAATCCTTCGAATACTGTTTTTCCAAATTCTTCATATGTTGTCATTTTTACTTCAGATCCGCTTGAATCCTTTAGCTTACTGCCTTTTGGTACGTAAACTCTAAACCAGTCACGCCACGGCGCATTTAGACAAAGACTATTCTCAGCCTCCAGGTTACAATTTGAAGGTTTATGGGGATTTTTATAGTTTATTGTAACTTTTTTAGTAATCGTTCCGTTTCCGTTAATCGTATATTCCTGTTCCACGTTTTGATCTACAAATAGATTTGACTTGGCTCCCCCAAAATTAGCTTCATTAAGATGAAAATAATCACCTTCAAAATCCCTGATCTTTCCGGTCGCATTAACCGCAGTTAACCCCTCCATCGCGTCTTTATTCTCAAGGCTGAAAAGTATATGTTTTTGAGCAATCTGTGAGAACATAGTCTGCATCAAGGGTCCCCAATATTGCTTAGGAGATGATTTAAATGCCTTATCCATAATCGCATACATTAAATCTCCTATAATACTTTTCCTGTCTGACCTAATATACTGGACTCTTATTCCGGCAAATTCCTCCAGCTCGTAAATAACCTGCGGGCAATCACAGCGCTCATCTATCTTAGTTGTATAAGTTTTTCCGTTAACTTGAACATCACCCAGAATATTCATAGCTGCTACAAGAGCATTTGTGTCAATTGCAATTATTCCATCAACTTCCGTATACTTACTCGCTTCCCCATAAAGATCCCTGAATTTATCCATGGACTCTTGAAAATCAGGAGAAAGATTACTGTCACGAAGGTTAAGAACTGGAACTTTTGGTAGATATTTGAGTATCGGTTCAGGTGCTTTTTCCTTATCCGAGATTGAATTATCCAAAACATAAATATCCTCTGAAGAATCAACTTTAATTACGCCTTTATTAATTCTAAAAATTGCATAGGCTGTAAGAAATCCGCCTGTTGGACGGAGCTCCTTGTCATTCTGGAAAAGAACAAAGTATTTCTTTTCTTCTTTTTCTCCGAGAAGCTGTGGAAGAACCTTTATAAATGGACTTGCGTCTTCTATAAACTGCGTCCCATCATCTGCAAGACTCCTCATGGTTACCATTCCTTTCTTTACTTTTCCTCCTGCAATAAAACCTGGATAATCATTTGGATTAACGTGATCTATTTCTTTTTGGGCAAGATTAAGAGACTTAGCAATATCATCAATTCTTGGAGTTACTTTTCCCATGGTTTGGACTGCTGTCTCAATTCGCTGTTCTGCACTTCCTCCTACAAAACTTCCCTGACCTTTAAGCCCTAAAACATCTGCATATGGCTCTACAGACTCTACAAAAACATCAGCTGCATCAAGTCCATAGAATCCAGCATTTACCATATGCCTTGCATCGTTGTAGTAAATGTTAGGGCCTGGAATAAACCTCATTACTATTAAAAGATTTAATTTCTTCTGGGTATCTTTTAAGGCTTCACGTGTTTTTTTAAGCTCTTTACCCGTCGCCTCTATATCCTGTTTTTTTAGCGCATCCACCGTAGCATTAACCTGTGCGTAAGTTTTCTTAGCAGAAAGATAAGTCAGGAATCCTGGAATAATAATTAGTATTACCAGGAGAAAAAAAACTAAAAGCAAACCAAACCCTACTTTTTTATTTTTAAGTCTGCCAAGTTTTGAAAACCTGGATCTTGATCCTAGGCGTGATGTTTGGGATTTTATTTCTGGGTTAGGAGTTGTTTTTACGGGTACTTCAGAGCTAAGCTCAATCTTCTCGAATCCATCCATTAATATATGATACTAGGTCGCAAATAGTCATGTCAAATTGACAAAGTATACTATTCTGCAGGAGATTGAGGAGCAGTAACCGTTGAAAATTTCAGCTGCAGGAAACTATCTGCTTTACATCTATTAATATATCTTTGCAGCCAATCCTGGAGCGGAGTAAAGTCCTGACTTTGAGGGAACTGGAATTTATAATTAACAGTTGTCCCTGTATTGTCTCTTAAAATTTGCCAAAAAGTCTCTTCATCTGGAGCTCTAAATAAATCTCTATAAGGTAATTCTATTCCCCGGTCAAATAGATCATCCACTGCAAAATACCCGAGCAGATGCCCCCAGTCAGATTCAGTCATTCCAGGCTTAAGCTCTACATCTGTGCCATACTTACCTTCAAGTCCACACGCTTCTATTATTTTCTTTCGCCCGGAATAACCTAAGAATTCTTCTGTTAAAACCCCAAATCTATTGCGGTACTCTTCAAAAGAGATTCCTTCACGATTTATTACTTCGGCAATATGCTGTCCATGCATTATTTCTTCTGCCAAGAAAATAGGGAAATCACTAACTCTAGTTTGGCTGCTCATAAACACAACGAAATCCTTAGTCTCACCCAAGCCGAGTTCCAGATCGCCAGTATAAGCAGCAGCGCCGCCTATCTCCCTACCTACTGTCAACCTGCTATGGAAATTGCCAATATCATTTGACTCAAATCCTCGGTTCTCTAAAATTCTTTGAAAAACTGGATTTACCGCCTCAGCGCCGGTGAAAATAATACTTCCGGTTATATTAGAATTGAACTGAAATATTTCGTTTAACTCAGCATTAACTGCATCAATACTCCGCTGCGTATCTAATCTTTGAAAAGTGCCATCTGGATTTTGATAAAGCCCAAATCTCTCTAGCATGGCGGGAATTATATCAAAGAAGTCTTATTAGCACTATAGGGCGCCTTTGCCGAAGATCTCAACATCAGGTTTAATCATTAATCTTTTAACCTCGCAAGGTTTAACCTTGTGTGCGTAAGAGGATTCTGGTATATTAAAGATATGCCTGCCAAGAATACGATCAAACAGTATAAAGAAAATGGTTACTATCACATTTACAATCGCGGTGTTGAAAAAAGACTAACGTTTCAAGATTCACAAGATTATTCTGTTTTTCTTTCGTACCTTAAAGAATATCTCTCGCCTAAGAATGAACAGGAATTAAGAGAAAAATTATCCAATCTAGAAACTTCTTATAAAGAAAAGGATAAAATTATTAAGATACTGAGGCTTAATAACTTCTCTGGTGAAATAACATTAATTGCTTACTGTTTAATGTCAAATCATTTTCATCTTTTTATCAAACAAGCTAACTCTCAGTCTATCAACAAATTCATGCAATCTTTTACCACTAGATACACTCATACTTCAATCGAAAATACAAAAGAGTAGGCTCCCTTTTCCAGGCAACATATAAAGCTGTGCTTATCGCTCAGGAAGAACAATTTGTCTTACTCAGTAAATATATTCATAAACAAGCTTTAGCCTTGCAGGGTTTAACCTTGCAAGGTCAACCATCTTCATATTCCGAATATTTGGGACTGAGAAATACGGAATGGATTCACCCTGAAGAAATATTAAGTTATTTTTCCAAAACAAATCCAAGCTTATCTTATAAATCTTTCGTGGAAAGTGAACTTGATGACTACGAAAGCATAAAAAATGCCCTAATCGAAGATTAGCCACCCGAGGTTTAACCTTGCGTGGCTAGAGGGCGCCTTTGCCAGAGACCATTGCGCCTGGGGTTTTCATTATAATAGATATGTCATAGGCAATTGATCTTTTTTTAACATACTCTGCATCCATTTTTATTCTTTTATCAAAATTTATCTCAGATCTACCAGATACCTGCCAATAACCTGTAACACCAGGTCTAACTGAAAGCACAATTTTTACAGACTCCCGAGTCTCAGGATATCTCATCTGCTGATCCCTAAGCTCATCCGGATAGTATGCACGAGGGCCCACAAGACTCATGTCGCCTTTTAGAATATTAAAAAACTGTGGTACTTCATCAAGTGAATGTTTTCTAATGAAATGCCCGACATTTGTAATCCTTGGATCATCCTTTAATTTATAACTACCTTTTTTATAATCTCTGTAAAGCTCTGCAAATTTAGGATTTTCGCGCAAAAGTTCATGCGCGTTTTCAATCATTGATCTGAATTTATACATCTTAAAAAGCTTTCCATTCTTTCCAACTCTTTCAGGAGTATCCGCGAGCACTGGACCTTTTGAGTCAAGCTTAATTGCGATTGCTACAAGAACTATTATGGGAAAAAAAATGACTATGAGAATTAACGAAAAAACTATATCGATAAGTCTTTTAAAAACCTCATATATGACACTTTTTCTGACTTCAATAATTGGCATATTAGGTAAGATGTTCGTGAGGAGTTCCTGCTAGACTCTCTACTAACTTTTTAATTTTTGGAACTGATGATTTAGGACAAACTAAAACAACATCTTCTGTATTAATAACTAACATTTCAGATAGATCTATTCCGACAGTAAGCTGGTTTGTGTAATTAAACACCAGACTATCTCTCGAGTCTTCTACCATAACTTTTCCTTTTGTGACATTCTCATCTGCTTCTTCACTAAGCGCTTCTTTGAGAGCCTCCCATGCGCCAATATCACTCCATCCGATGTCAACCGAAATAACAGAAATTTTACTTGTTGTAAATTTCTCAAGTATTGCATCATCAAAACTAATTTTTTCTAGAGTGGGATAAATTTCACTCAGTGTTCTTTCAAAATCAGAAGAGTTAATTATTTTCATTAAGTCTTTATGCATTTGAGGCGCAAACCTTTCAAATTTTTCAATCAGATATGCGGGTGTCGTAACAAAATATCCTAGATTCCAAACATAATGTTCGTCCTGGAAAAAATCTTCTGCCTGAGATAATTTAGGGCGGTACTTAAGTTTTTTAAATTCTAATGAGCGAAGCCCATTCTCTTCCCACATTTCGTCTCCGCAATAAATCCATCCCACATTCTGATTAGCAAATCTTGGCTTTTGACCTATAAAAACGAAGTCTGATTTTCCGTCTTTTATTGATTTCTCTGCCATTCGAAGTGCTTTTTGAAAAATCTCTATGTCCTTAACCATATGATCACTCCAGATAATGGCCATTGGTTCATTTGGAAACTTTTCGTTAATAATTGCAGTGGTAAGCCCAATCGCAGGCCCGACATCGCGCATTTCAGGCTCAAATATAAAATTATCCTGGGGAATTTCAGGAAGCTGCTCAATTACTATATTTTTGTATCTTTTTCCAGTTGCTACATAAATGTCAGAGGGATCAAACTCCGGCTGAAGCCTAGCAACAGCTTCCTGAAGAGTTGATTTGTCACCAATTAATTTTCCAAACTGCTTAGGAGTATTTTTTCTTGATAGTGGCCAAAGCCTTGTTCCTACTCCTCCTGCAAAAATAACTACCTTCATCCCGTTAGAAAACCTCCTTTTCGGCTTTACTATCTAACATATTAAACTTGCTGGTTAAAATAAATTTTCTAACGGGATTCGTAAATTTGTATTCTTTTCTAAAAATTTCTCCAGATTTTTTTTGAAATTCTCATACGAAAACCTCTCTGAACTGCTTATTATATCAGCTTTATTATATAGTCTTTCATCAAATCTTTCCAATACTTTATTTAACGACTCAGGGCTCTGTTCTAGAAAAAACTCTCCCGTAATCCCCTTTATAACTATATCCAATGCCCCTCCGTTTTTAAATGCAATAACCGGTTTTCCAAATAATTGCGCTTCTGCCATCACTATTCCGAAGTCTTCATTTCCTGGAAAAATTAAAGCTTTGCAATTTTTATAGTAATA
>CAYIUZ010000033.1:0-7510 GCA_964366705.1 uncultured Gammaproteobacteria bacterium
AGAGAAAAGATTAGATGCAGAAATAAATTACACTGTTATGACTGAAGAAGAATTTGATTTCAGAAAAAAGAAAAGAGATCCATTTATCTTATCCATTCTTTACGATTCACGTGTTATGCTAATTGGTGACGAAGAGAATATGCTCTCATGAAAAATCCCAGGCTCCTTTTTGCTTTTATTATAGTTTTGACTCTTTTGGCTGCCTTTATAAATCTTCCGGGCAGAATTAGTTTGCCGGGATTTACTCGCGATATAAAATATGATTCCAGTTTTGTTCTTCAAAGATTAAATATTCCTAAAGAAATTTCATTTAGACAAGGACTTGATTTAAAGGGTGGAGTGAGTCTGAATTTTAAAGCTGAAGTTGAAAAATTGCCGATTGGAGAAAGAGAGCAAGCGCTCGAGAGCGCTAGAGAAGTGATTGAGCGTCGCATTAATCTTTTTGGAGTATCTGAGCCATTAATCCAAACTGCTAAAGTTAATAATGGCTCAAGGATAATTGTGGAGTTACCGGGAGTAACAGACGTAAGTCAAGCAATTAATCTAATTGGTTCAACTGCACAGCTTACTTTTTGGGAGCCAGCAGCATCTGTTGCAGCCGAAGTAATGGTATCCGGGGAATATCCTATAAATGTGGACCAGTCGGGCTTAGGACCACTTAGGAAAACTAACTTATCAGGATCTGATTTAAGCTCAGCTAGCGTTACTTTTGATCCAAATACAGGTTCTCCTGTGGTTCAGCTAACGTTTGATTCATCGGGAAAAAAGAAGTTTGCTGATATTACAAAAAGAAACGTTGGGAATCCAGTTGCGATAGTTTTAGATAACATGGTAGTAACTGCGCCAACTGTTAATGAAGCGATATTAACAGGTGACGCCATAATTTCCGGAGGATTTACTCAAGAAGATGCAAAAGCGCTAAGTACTCAATTAAATGCTGGAGCGCTTCCTGTTAAACTCACAGTTCTGGAACAACATGTTGTGGGTCCGACTCTCGGTCAGGAATCTCTTCGAAAAAGTTTGATTGCTGGTGTAATCGGATTTATTACAGTCGTGTTTTTTATGATCTCTCTGTATGGGAGACTTGGTGTGATAGCAAGTGTGGCGCTTTTTCTTTATACGCTTTTCAATTTGGCAATATTTAAATTAAGTAGTTTAACTCCATATGGAATTACATTAACGTTAGCAGGAGTTGCAGGTTTGATTCTCTCAATTGGTATGGCTGTCGACGCAAACATTCTTATTTTTGAAAGAATTAAAGAGGAGATGAGACAGGGTAAAAGTAAGTCTAGCGCAATTGATTTAGGTTTTTCTAATGCCTGGATGTCTATTAGAGACTCAAATGTCTCAACGATTATAACCTGTGTAATTTTATATAGTTTTGGTACAGGAATTGTTAGAGGTTTTGCGTTAATCTTAGCAATTGGAGTTGTCGTTTCGATGTTTTCAGCAATAACAGTTACGAAAACATTATTAAGGATTTTGTATAAATAGTTATGAGTTATAAATTATAAGTTATAAGTTTGGAATTTGCTTAACCCACAATTTATAATTAAGGACTTAGAACTAATAACTTAATACGTATGGATATAATTGGTAGAAAAAAAATATGGTTTGCAATTTCACTTTTGGTAATGGTTCCGGGTTTAATTTCCCTTGCACTTTTCGGATTAAATCTTTCTATTGAGTTTACAGGTGGATCTAGGATGTCTGTTTTATTTCCAACTGAGGTGACAACTGAGCAGAAAGATTTTTTAAGAAATACACTTGAAGAAAAAGATGTAAAAGTATCCGTGATTGAAACTTCAAATAAATTAGCAATCATAAGAACTGAAGAGATCGATCAAAAAAAGAACAACGAATTTGTAAAAGATCTTTCGGTAAAATATAAAGATGCAAAGCAACAGGAATTTTCGACGGTTGGACCAACTATTGGAAAAGAAACGACCATTAATGCATTAAAGGCCGTAGTAGTAGCTTCTCTTCTCGTGATAGTTTATATTAGTCTGGTTTTTCGTAAGGTTCCAAAGCCTGCTAGTTCAATACGCTTTGGTGTTTCAGCAATTGTAGCTTTAGTACACGATGTTTTAGTTGTAGTTGGAATATTTTCTATTCTGGGACATTTTCTTAATGTAGAGATAGATAGTCTATTTGTTACAGCGCTTCTTACTGTAATAGGATTTTCAGTTCACGATACTATCGTGGTTTTTGACAGAATGCGCGAAAATCTTGAGAAAAATGGTGGAGGGAATTTTGCCAAAGTTGCAAATGATTCTATAGTTCAAACAATTGGAAGATCTTTAAATAATTCAATTACAGTTCTTTTAGTTCTCTTTGCATTACTTTTATTTGGAGGAGAAAGTATTCGTTGGTTTGTGGTCGCGCTAATTATAGGTATGATCTCAGGAACTTACTCTTCGATTTTTAATGCAACACCAATTCTTGTCGTCTGGCACGAATGGAGTCTGAGAAGAAATAATAAATCATAAATTAAATCTCAAAAATTATGAAAGCAGGAGTTGATTATATAGGAGTATCAGCAGGAGCATTCATGTTGAACAATAAAGGTGAAATTCTTCTTTGCAAAAGAAGCATGCTGGCACAAAATGAGAAGGGGAAATGGGAGGCTCCCGGCGGGCAGATTCACTTTGGAGAAACCAGAATAGAAGCAATTAAAAGGGAAATTAAAGAAGAGCTAGGAGTTGAAATTAAAATAATTCGAGTACTTCACGCGACTGATGAGATTTTAAAACATGATAAGCAGCACTGGATTCCTACGACTTTTATTGCAAAAATTAAAAAAGGCCATACACCAAAAATAATGGAGCCTAAAAAATGCGATGAGATAGGTTGGTTTAATTTAAAAAATCTTCCATCACCAATTTCTTATATAACGCAACTAGATATAGAGGAGTACAAGAGACAGATAACCTTGCAAGGTTAAACCTTGTGAGACTAGGAGGTGAGTTTGGATTTAACAATTCCTGAAACAATTCCCATATCTGCTTTGCCTTTAAGTTTCCCGTTGAGGGCTCCCATAAGTTTTCCTATGTCATTCATTGATGCGGCTCCTGTTTCAGTAATTGTTTGTTCAACGATTTTCGCAACTTCTTCCTCTGACATCTGTGCAGGTAAATAAATTTGCAAGATATTCAATTCCGCTGTCTCCTTTTCTACTAAATCTTGTCTTCCAGCTTTTCCATATTCTGCTATAG
Organism: uncultured Gammaproteobacteria bacterium; assembly: GCA_964366705.1. Lineage (GTDB taxonomy): Bacteria > Patescibacteriota > Microgenomatia > Levybacterales > UBA12049 > 2-01-FULL-39-10-A. The sequence continues at coordinate 3,216 of CAYIUZ010000033.1, forward strand.
AATCTCGTCTGTTTTTTGCTTCCTTTTGGATTACAGAGAGTACGTCTTCTTCGGTAGCAGTATATCCAGCTCCACCTTTTTGAATTTCATAATAGTTAATTCCAGACAAAAGCATTCTAAGTGTGGATTTTTTGACTTCATCCTGCGCTTTCATAGCGCTTGTTAGTTCCTCCTGTAGTTTCTGTTTTGTCATTTTTAAATTAACCTTCCGAGTCCTTTTTGTTTACTTTTTTTAAATGCCCAGGTAAACAGCATGATTGATAGTAGCAAATATGTGACGCTTAATGCAAAGCCTATTACTATTTTCTCAAGACTTACGTTGCCGGTTTTTATGTGTTCTCGCATGGCTTCAAAAACATAGCTTGCCGGAATTATCTTAGAGACTTTGATCGCCCAATCTGGAAGAATTGCAGCGGGATAATAGATAGCTGAAAAAGGAACTATTATGTATGCGCCTGTCCATGCCATGGTTTGGACCTTTTGTCCGTATCGGATAATTAGAGATGCTACAGTAAATCCAATTGCCCACCCTGTAATACAAAGATTAATTGCAAATGGAATTATCCACCAGCCGAATCGAAAGAAATCATAACCATATAATAGAAAAGCAATTGAGGCAGAAAATATAAGACTTGCAAGCATTTTTACACCTCCATAAATCATTACTGAGGAAATCCATTCAGACATTTTAAGAGGGGATGAGAAAAGATTTACTAAATTTTTATCCCACATCTCTGTTAGCAAATTTACTGTAACTTCGTACTGAGTTCTCCATGTTATGATCCAGAAAATTAAACCAGTTAAAAGAACTGTTGTGGTTTCTTCTGGATTTGTACTTAGTCTTGCAAAGTAAATTCCAGTTAGTCCCCAGATTAAGATATCCATAATCGGCCAGTAGAACATGTCAGAAAGTCTGTCATAACTATGTACTAAGGTGTAGAAGTATCTTTTATTCATGGCGTAAATTCTTCTTAAGCTCATTTTGTTACTCCTTCAGGCCTTTGGCCTTTTGAATACTTTAAGAAATAATCTTCCAGGTCTGGTTTGTTAATTGAAATATCTTGAAACTCGATTTTTTCTGCAGCGAGCGCAGTTAGTATTTTTGATATCTCATCTGTCTTTATGTTTAAATTAAAAATATTTTTTTCTTTAGAGAAATTAATTTTATTTTTTAAGAAATATTTTTCAGCAACTCCGGAGTCTTTAATTAATAGTTCAATATTTGAATCTGTAATTTTTCGTGCAAGATTTTCTGGAGTATCTTCTGCCATTATTTTCCCGTGATTAAGAAAAATTACCCGGTCACACATTTCCTCAACCTCTGTCATATTATGAGAAGTAAACAACATGCTAACTTTATATTCTTTCTGCTCTTTTTTTAGGAATTGCCTTATTTTGACAGCAATATCAGGATCAAGGGACGCCGTGGGTTCGTCTAGTAAAATTATTTCCGGATAATTAATAAAAGATTTTGTTAGTAAAAGCCTTGCTCGCTCGCCTGCTGATAATGTGTGAACCGCTTTTTTCCTGAGATGAATTATCTCAAATTCTTCTAAAAGTTTATCAATTCTTTTTTTCTTACTAGGCACTTCATATAGATCTGCGAAAACAGAAAGAACCTGATCAATCGTGAAAAACCAAGGAAGTGAAATATAAGCTGAGGAGTAATTAATTTTTTTAAGAATTCCACTTCGATCTTTTTTAAAAGTTTTTCCAAAGTATAATATGTCTCCGCTAGTTGGAGACATTACATCTAAAAGCATATATATACTGGTAGTTTTTCCAGCACCATTCGGACCAAGAAGACCCAAGATTTCTCCTTCTTTTAAAGAAAAAGAAATATTATCAACTGCGCTAAATTCTCCAAATTTTTTTGTGAGATTTTTAACCTCTAAAACATTTTTAGTCATGAATAGATAATACCATATTAAATATTTGTAGCCCATTCGGCATGCTCAAGGTAAACAAAAAATAAAATAGGAGATTGTGTTTAGACTTTATGTATCGATGTATCGATATATCATGCAGCGAGTTCTTTTACTCTTTTAGTCAAATAATCTTTGGTGTTTTTAGACTGATCTTCATCAGTTTCTTCAAATAATTTTTTTAAAATTTCTCCGATTACTTTTCCAGGCTTTATATTTAGAATTTTCATAATATCATTTCCGTCAATTGCTAAATCATTAATTGAAAAAGCAGCAGGTGAGAGCTCTTTTTCTATTCTGTCTTTAAATAATTTAAGGCGCCAACTTTCAGCAGTTTCCGTGCCGCTTCCCAGCCTATCGCCAATTCTTAAATCTATTAAATCTTTAACATTTTCTACGCCAATACGTCTTATGAATCTCCTAACCGCAGCATCAGTTATTTTGTCATCTACCGAAAACATGTGCCACCTGATTAGATTAATAACTCTGTTCCGATCAACTTTAGAAAATTTTAATCTCTCACAAATTTCGTATGCCATTTTGGCACCCGCTACCTCGTGATTATAAAAAGTTACAAGTCCATCTTTATCTTCGCCTCTAACTTTTGGTTTTCCAACATCATGAATAAGAGTTGCAAATCTCACGATTGGATCCTTCGATGGACAGAATTTAAGAGACAGAATATTATGAGTAAAAACATCTGTGGTGTGATGGCGTCCTGGACGGACTTGCGAAACATTAATTCCTTCTAAAAGTTCTGGGATTATATATTTTAAAAGTCCTGCATCTTTTAAGAGTAAAATTCCTTTTGATGGATTTTCACTTGCCAAAATTTTTAAAAGTTCGTCTCTAATTCTTTCAAAGGAAATTTGCTGGATTAGGGGCGCATCCTCAACAAGTTCTTTTCCTGTCGCATCATCGATATCAAAAGAAAGAACGGTTGCAAATCTAATTGCCCGGAGTAGTCTAAGTGCATCTTCTTTAAATCTTTCCGAGGGAGTACCAACTGTTCTAATGATTTTATTTTTTATGTCCGTCTGCCCATCGTATGGATCAACGAAAACCATTGATGATTTACCATTTACCATCGACCATTTCATTGCAATGGCATTAATTGTAAAATCACGTCTACTTAGATCTTCCTGAATTGTTTTTCCCCAACTAACTTTATCTGGATGCCTTTTATTTGAGAAACCTTCCTCGGTTCTGTAGGTGGTAACTTCAACAATTGTCTTCTCATCTAAGGGAATTCCTACAGTCCCAAAGTCATTATTGTAATAACCGTCTGGGAAAAGTTTTAAGATCTGTTCTGGGGTAGCGTTAGTCGTAAGATCCCAGTCTTTAACTGGTAAATTTAGGATAATATTTCTTACTGATCCGCCGACAAAGTATGCTTCAAAATTGTTTTTTTCAAGCGTGTCATGGATTCTTAAAACACTTGGTGGAATCAAATCTTTCATTAAAATTTGCGCTCTGATATAGTATAGCAGATGAAAAAGTGGGATCTGCAAAGCAGATTAAAATTTGATAAAGATAAGTTTGAAATAGAAAAATTGACAACTGTGCTTCTTGAAAATAGGGGAATTAGGACAAAAAAAGAAACTGATGAATTTCTAAATCCAAAACTTGAAAATTTAAATATTAATTCTCTTGGAATTAACAAATCTGAACTTGCAAAAACACTAAAAAGAATAAAAGCTGCCATAAAAAAGAAAGAATTGATAATTATTTTCGGTGATTATGATGCTGACGGAATAACCGGAGCGGCGATTCTTTGGGAGTCTTTATTTGCACTAGGAGCAAATGTGATGCCTTATATTCCTAACAGAATAACTGAGGGGTATGGGCTTTCAAAAAAAGGTTTAGAAGGAATGCTAGGAAAATATCCGGAAGCAAAATTAGTTATAACGGTGGACAACGGAATTGTCGCATTTGAAGGAGTGGGTTTTGCAAATTCACTCGGAATCGATGTAATCATTACAGACCATCATGTCCCTTCAAAAAAATTACCAAATGCATATTCTGTTGTTCATTCAACTAAGGTTTGTGGTTCAGCCGTTGGATGGTTTTTGTCAAGATTTTTAGAGGAAAAAATAAATGGCAAAACAAATTTTAAAAAACATTTAGATTTAGTAACGATTGCCACAGTTGCAGATCTTGTTCCATTAACGGAGTTTAGTAGAATTATTGTAAAGAATGGTCTTCCGGTTTTAAGAAACACAAAAAGAGTTGGCTTGGTTTCATTATTCGAAGAGGCGGCGCTGGATCCCGAGAAAATAGGCACTTATGAAATTGGACATATCATAGCTCCACGACTTAATGCGATGGGGCGTCTTGAAGAGGGGATGGACAGTTTACGACTTCTTTGCA
>CAYIUZ010000034.1:0-7509 GCA_964366705.1 uncultured Gammaproteobacteria bacterium
AGAGGCAAAATACGCTAAAGATGTTTCCGCTGGAATGGTTTTAATTGTAGCAACAGGAAGCATTGCTGTAGGATTTTTAGTATTCACACCTCATGTTCTCAAGTTTATTTTCCCAAGCTAACTTCTATTTCTTCCGCTCCCTTTTCTTCTGTTTGCTCTTGCTATTTTGGTCGCTTCTTCTCGTCTTGCTTTTTCAGCATCAAAGTCTGTTTCGAAAGGTAACGGAGTATATGAATCCGGAGCTGGAAACCCCATCCTACTGGCCCTCACATAATCACCATGGCTTAATCTTTTCTCTCTCAATGGCGTAACGTCTATTGCTTTATGCTCACCACCATTTAAAACAGTTGAAATTTCAGTAAAGGTCGCATCCCGAACATAAGTACCAACCACCCCATTCTCACTAGTTCTTAATGACTGAGTCCTTGATTGAACCTTATACAGACTAGCTAATAATCTCTGAAGTGGAGTTAATGGAACGATTTCATTAATAGGCTGGACTGGCGGTCTTTCTTCTCCTTCAGATCTTGATCTTGACATAACGAAGGGAGTTTACTCCAAACATCTCCAAACGTCAATAACCAAACTATAGGACTCCTTATTGTGGCTATAACTCCGCTTTGATATAATAGTTTTAGCTTTAGGTCTAAGTGTTTGATTGTGGATCCACTAGATATTGTTATTATTAATTTGTTCATTGACAGTAAGTCCACATAAGCCTTATTCTTATAGAGTGAAGTCTTGCATCAGATGTAAGAATAAGTTTAAAGCTTCTAGTAGGCACCTTAATTGTCCAAGCTGTAGAAAAAAATCTTACAAAAATTCTTGTCCAATTTGCAAAAAACCAAAACAAAGAAAGTCCAATTTATGTTCTGTTTGTTTTAATCTGAGTAAACAGTACCCATACTCAAAAACAAGACATATTAGTAAGAATGGGTATGTCTACGTTTATTTTAGAGCTCATCCAAACTGTGACAAAGAAGGAAGGGTATTTGAACATCGTCTGATTATGGAGAAAAAACTAGGAAGATATTTGCTCCCTTTTGAAAATGTACATCATAAGAATGGGTTAAAATCAGATAATAGAATTGAAAATCTTGAACTTTGGGTTAAGGCTCAGCCTGCTGGCGCTAGAGTCGAGGATGTTGTAAAATGGGCTGAGGAAATCTTGAGATTATATGGTGGCGTTAGCTCAATTGGCTAGAGCATCAGATTGTGGTTCTGAAGGTTGCCGGTTCGATTCCGGTACGCCACCCATTCGACAAGCTCGAGGTTACTGACCTATTTTGTATTCATTGAAATCTTCTTATCCAAGTTGTATTCTTTAATTATGTTAACTAAAAATGATTTGAGTGAAATTGGAAAAATAATAAGAGAAAGCATAAACCCTCTTGAACTTAAAGTAAACTCGATGGAGAAAGATCTAAAAGATGTTAAGAAGAGAGTTAGAAAAACTGAAAAGACTGTAGATATAATGATCGATCGTTTTTATAAAGATATAGTAGGAACCCAGAGACGAGTTAGAATTATAGAAGATCATCTAAATTTATAAAGCCGTCGAACCATCCCCATTATCCACCCCAAGTCCTATAGTTTATTTTTAGCCTCATTTCTGATATAATTCCTCGATGAGTTTTCAAGAATCAGGTATTGTTATTCCGGCAGCCGAAACACAACCTAAGGAAAGAATATCAGATGAAGAAATTGGCGATTTAATTTCTGCTATTGGTAATAGTGAAGCGAAAGCTATCACATTTGGTTTGATGCAATCATCTACTATTTATTCAATGCAAGATGCTAATTCAATGGTAAACAATGCTCAAGGCCAATTTAAGGGATGGAAACAAGGAACAAGTAATCCTTTTGATTACATGTCACATTCCTTTGCTCCAGTTGGTCTTGTAGCACGAAGTGACTATTTCAAATGATTTAGAAACAGTAGGTTTTGTTAAAACTTCTAAAGGTGAGAATTATGGTGACGTTCTTGCTGGTTTGTTGTTAGATTTTTCTCTTAGACATCCAGAGACTTCACTAGCAGATCTTTTTGGCTCAATGAGTTCCAGATATTTAAGAGAAGATGCTGCGAATAGTGATCAAAGAAATAGAGCACCAGGATTAAGATTAAAGATATTCTGGGAACTAGTTTCGCAGCCAGGCTTATTGACTGAAACATCTCTCACTGAACAAGTACAAAAATCTCACAGTATAGTAGGGCCACATTTATCTGATTTGGCTGGAAAAGGTATTATTTTGTATACCTCTCAAGATATATCTAAGCCGTTCACAATCTACTCATTAGATCCATCTCATCCAGACGAAGATCCTTCCGTATATCAGAGAAAAACATCATCTACTCAAACTGTTTATGATGCCCTAAAAGCTAATCCGGAAAAAAGTTGGACAACAGCCGAGTTAGTAGATTATTGCTTATCAATACAAGATCCTGACGGAAAACTCAGCAAGAAAGCTTATGCTAAAAGAATTAGTGGGATATTGGGACATCTTGTTAAGGGTGGATATGTAAATACAGAAAATTCTGGAGATGAACGAAGCTCAGTTAGTTTAACAAATGAACAGAGAGTTATTTTAACTGAACTTGTAACCATGATTGATAGTTTCCAAATTCTTGATCCAATAACACTTCAATACGGAAGAAATAAATTAACAGAAATATTAACAGATCCAAGCACAGTTGCAGAGCTAATGGCTAAATCTAAGGAACACTCTCCATTTGCAAGAAGAAGCTCTGTGGATGTAACACTTAAAGATCTTAGGCAAATAATTTTAGATAATCCAGGTTTTTCAACAAAACAATTAAGAGAAGAATTAGCTAAAGTTCAAGGTAAAAAGAGATCTAGGGGTAATATTAACTATTTGCTATTAAAATTAGTTGATCAAGGAGGAATAAGAGTAGTTAATGGAAAAGTACTGAACTATTACTATACTGATTAAGCGTTAAACTGATTATTTGTTCTAGGAACTCATCATTGAGGACCCACTCGACAGGTTCAAGGTTTGCTGACCTAATTTGTTATATTGAAATAAATTAATCAAAGACTTATTCTTAAGACATGATAACGAAAACTGATTTAGATCAGATAGGAAAAGTTGTTCGAAAAATAGTAAGAGAAGAAGTAGAGGCTGAATCTAAAAACATAAAGGATGACTTAGAGCACGAAATAAGGACAGCAAATCTTCATATAAGAAAATCGATTGGGGAATTAGAAGATAGACAGAAAAACGTAGAAATTAGGTTATCTTCTATTGAAAATGAGCTAAAATCATTGAGAAAAGATGTTAAAAAGCTCCATAAAGATGTAAGCGTCGCTATTGATGTCTTTAATGTTGAAGATACAAGGCTAGGTAAAAGAGTTCAAAAAATTGAAGCCCATCTTCAAATTTAAACTTTCCGAACCATCTCCGTCATCTACCCCAATTTATTATAAATTTGGTTATTTCTTCATGAAATTGTATAATAGAGGAGAGAGGAGAAAAAATAATGAACGGAATAATTAAAACAAAAACAGAAAAAGGATTTGGATTTATTTCTCGTGAAGGAGAAGATAGAGATCTTTTTTTCCATTCAAATGATTTAGTCGGCGTGACTTTTGATGAACTTCAAGTAGGAGCAGCCGTGACTTTTGAGGTTGTACAAACCGAAAAAGGATCAAATGCAAAAAACGTAAAGCTTGTTTAAAGTTTTACAAATTGCAATATAAAGAACCTCGCTTCATGCGAGGTTTTTTGTTATGTGGCCTATATACTTTGGTATAATATCTTATGATTAATTTTGAAAAAAATTAATTAAAATTAAGGATTGCGTAGAACCGGAAGTGCCAACAGGCTTAGAAACCAAGCTTTTCGTTTACGATAATAATATATATTTTTCTTCCCATCATAGGGTTTTCTTTATGAAGAACCAAACTCTTAGTGTGCGTTGTTCCAACTCCATAAACCCCCTTCATTCTTTCATCTTCAAGAGGAATTACATGCTCTTCTAATCTTTTAAATGCCTCGTCAAGGTCTGAGACAATTTTTTGCGCTCCCACTACAAATATTATATTTTGAGAAGTAAATACTAAATGAGGGAGCTGACTACCAGTATTAGAAGCAATCAGTATTTCGCCATTCTGGGTAACTGCGTGAGCACTACCTAAATAGAAATCAGAAATTACTGATGTTTTTCTAAGCTTACTTTGTTTTTCCGGATCAAGTTCAGCTAAAACTTTTTCGTGAAGATTATTCCATTTATGTGTGCCTTCTTTTAAGTAATCTATGTATCCTATTTCTCGAAGTGTTGCTGATGTTCCATTCATGACTGTTGCCTCACTTGGAATTAAGTCCTGAATTTTCTCAAATGCTTCTTCTTTTGTATCTACTAATACCGGTAAAAATCCATTTGCCTTAAGAGAATTGATTGTTTTTAAAACTGCTGAATTATCTGCTAGTTCGTTAAAGTTATTTTTATTATTTGTTTGAGCGGAAATCATATTTATGTTATAATCACTACATAAACTATAGCGCTAAGAAATTTATAGTACTATAGAAATCATAGTATGTCAACGACCAAATTTAAAACTTCAGAAATAGATAATGCAATCTCAATGATTGCTGAAGCTCATATGCTCTGTATCATTAATCATCTTTCAGAAAAAGAAATGAGATTTAATGAAATTCAAAGATCAATTAAAGGCTTAAATCCTGCTACTCTTTCAGATAGATTAAAAAGGCTTGAAAAAAACGGCTTAATTCTTAGAAAAGAGGAAACACTTGATAAGGTTTCTGTTGTCTATGCTCTCACTGAAAAAGGGCGGGCAATTCTGCCTGTAATAAACGAGATTTCAAAATTCGCACAGAAATATTCATAGTCTTCATAATAGATATTGTAAAGCGCCGAGGGAAATTGGAGAGATTAAAATAATTCCTTCAAGTTAGCAGCAAGAAGCTAGTTGTTAGAAGCTAAAGAATAAGGAACTTTGTGTTTAAAAGTAAATTTTTCCGCAAATTCTATAATCTTCTTTGCTCCCTGATGCATCGATTCAATTGTCCAGACAGGATTTTTTTTATCAAAATATAAATAAAGAACTGGATCTGCTTCGGCGTATGTAAATCCAAACTCTTCTTCGTCAGTTTGCGATACCCATAAATTCGCAGATGGAACTTTAGTTAGAATTGAATCTGGTACTCCTAAATGCTTAGCGAGTTTATAGATTTGAGTTTTATAAAGATGCTGTAAAGGTTCAATATCTGAAGCTTCGTCTCCAAACCTTGTAAAATACCCCAGCTGATACTCAGACCTGTTTTCAGTACCGATTACCATAGCGTTATTCTTTTTAGCAAAATCAAAAAGAGTGATCATCCTAACTCTCGCCATAATATTTCCGCGCCTAACCAAATCATCTTCTGGAATTTCAAGCCAGGCAAACAAATCATCAGCCATTTTATTTATGGAAATCTTCGTAGTTCTAATTCCAAGACTCTCTTCAATTACTTTTACGTCAGGCTCTATTTCATTAAAATAGGGAAGATGAATAGCAATAATATTCTCTGGATTAATAACTTTAGATAGTAAATAAAGACTTGTCGCTGAATCTACACCTCCTGAAATTCCAATTACTGCTTTTTCAATTTTCTGCTCAATAAAAGTCTTTTTTAAAAACTCAAAAATCTTTTTTTCTTCCTGCGCTGGATTTATTTCAAGTAAATTATCAAACATACAAATTGTTTTCCTTTATATATTGCTCAACCTTCTCCGATACTAAATATTTTATAGTTTTTCCGCTCTTTATTCTTCCTCTAATTACAGTTGAGGAAAAATTTGCGACTTGAAGAGTAGAGGACTCTACTAATTTAAAACCAATTGGTAAATCTTTCGGCAATTTATATGGATCTCTAGGAAAAACTAAAAAAGTCGCTTCTTTAACTAATTCATCTTTATCTTTCCATCTGTCGAATTCTCTAACAATATCAGATCCCACTACCCAAACAATTTCCGCTCCGGTCGCTTTTTTCAAAGCTTTAATAGTGTCTATTGAATAACTAACACCTTTTCTTTTTATTTCAATGTCTGAAACCTCCATCCTGTCTTCAAGAAGAGATTTAATCATTTCTATTCTATGTTCTGGACTTGCCTGAATAGGTTTCCAGTGATGCTCATAGGCTGGAACAAATATTACCTTGTTGATTGTAGGATCGAATTCTAAAATCTGGCGCGCAATTAAAAGATGTCCTACGTGTATAGGATCGAAACGACCTCCTAAAACAGCTATTTTCATCCCAAAAGTATATCATGTTCAGCTTCAAACTTGTATAATGACAATATGAAAGCATGGCTATTTGACGTAGACGGAGTAATAACAGATATAAATACAAAAGAAGTTAAATATCCCCAAATCCTGCAAAAAATAGTAGAAAGGCTGATTAATAATGAACCGGTCGGAATTATAACCGGAAGAACGCTTCCGAAAATAATAAATAAAATTATAGCTCCCATAGAAAAAATGGCCTCAAGTAATAACGTTTTGGATTTACTTAGCGCTCAAGGAGAATTTGGCGGATCAAGTATTGAATACAAAAATGGCGAAAGATTAATTTTGTCCGAAGAGAGATTTTTTCTCTCTGAAGAATTAATCCAAAAAGGAAAGGGGATTATCGAGAAGTTTGGCGATGTGGTCTTTTTTGATTTGAAGAAAACTTTCTTTACTGCAGAAATGAAAGATGGTGGGAATATTGAAATTTTTAAGGCTCGCCAAAAAGAAATAGCGGAGGAATTGCAAAAGCTAGTTGAAAAATCCGGTCTTAACGATTCAGTTGAGGTACATCAAGACACAATTGCTGTTAATGTTAAAAACAAAAAGCTGAACAAACACCTAGCTACTCAAAAATTCTTAGAATGGCTTGCGATAAAAAAGATTGAGCCTGATACTTTTTATGTTTTTGGAGATAGCGCCTCAGATCTTCAAATTGGAGAAGAACTAAACAATCAAGGCAAAAAAATTAAATTTATTTATACAGGCGCTGAAGATTTAGGAAGTTTACCATTTGAAATCATAAAAACTCAAGCCAAATTCGACCAAGGCACAGTGGAATATCTTCTTTCCAAAGTACAATAACCTCCTCATCTTTGATTTCGAGTACCATTCAATGGTAAAATATATAAAGCTAATTGTTGATGGCCCCGTAGCTCAACGGATAGAGCACATCGGTTCTAACGATTAGGTTGGGGGTTCGATTCCCTCCGGGGTCGCACTATTATTTAGCGTAAATACAAAATGAAAAATCCCATAGTCAAATACGTACTCACAAACCACGTTTTAGCTACAGTTCTAATCGTAGCTCTAGCTTTATTTCTCTTCGAAATAAGAAATATTCTAGTAACTGTTTTTCTTTCTTATATCATAATGGTTGCACTATATCGTTTTGTGCGCCAGCTAGTTTCCTATCGAGTTCCAAAATTCGTCGCAATTTTATTTGTTTATGCAGTAGTAATAGCATTTATAATTCTCTTAG
>CAYIUZ010000035.1:0-7180 GCA_964366705.1 uncultured Gammaproteobacteria bacterium
GCTTTATTTTTCAAAATGCGTTTTATCATGTTTTTAACAGAGGAATAAATAAACAGGATATTTTTCTAGCTGATGAAGATTACGAATTCTTTTTAAGTAAACTATATACGCTAGGAAGGAAATACGATCACTCAATTTATGCCTTGTGTCTTATGCCAAACCATTTTCATATTTCAATACACACTAGAAAGACTCCCATCTCGAAAATTATGTCCTCTTTAACAACTAGCTACTCTATGTATTTTAATCGTAAATATCATCATTTTGGACCGGTTTTTCAAAATAGATTTAAAAGTATTCTTATTGAAAGTGATTCTTACTTTTTGGAGCTTTCACGATATATTTATCTTAATCCTGTAAAAGCCGGCTTGGTGCAAAATCCAGCTAGCTATAAATATACTAGCCTTAGAGAAGCTTTAGTGAAAGAACCTCTTCGTTTTCTTGATGAGGATATCCTAAGACTAATCGGAGAAACAGAAAAGTCAAGAAAGAATTATGAGGAATTTGTATATGATGGAATTAATAAAGACTTGGGTGATATTGAACGTTTGTTCGAAACTGAAGAAGCAACCTTAGGGTCAAGTAGATTTTCTACTATGGCCCAGAAGAAATATAAAAGGAGAAATAAAACTACTTCATAATTAGATTAATCTGGCGGTGTTTCTGAGGACCGTCCCCAATATGTCCCCAATATCTGGTCCCCAATTTGCCCTTTTTTCACATATTTGCAACCCTGTTTCCCTTGATTGGTTCGTAGTTTTCTTTTACTTCTCCATCAACAAAAATTTTTCTAAATTGTGCAAAAAGAGAATTTTCGTTACTAAGCCTCGGTCCATCTTGCAAACCGAAATGGATATGTGGCTCACTGGTATTTCCGGTATTTCCACATAATCCAATCACATCTCCTACCTTTAAAATATCCCCAACCTTAACTTCTATTGAATTGTATTTAAAATGACCCAGTAGGCTATATTCTCCATTTTTATGATCGATAATTATTGCATTTCCAACTCCTACACTCCTGTCTCTTTCTCCGGGTTTATTATCATATGCTCCACTTATAACTTGAATCACCTCTCCATCCCCAGGAGCCAATACTTCTTTTCCAAAAACTTCATAGTCTTCAAGCTTTCCCCCAGTCCCTATGTGTCCATTTCTAAAATCATAAGAATAAAGCTGACTTTGAGGTCCTTGATCCGGCTGCCTGATGTGACTATTTGTTGAAGGATCTCGCCCTCCATTAGTTACGGTCCAAACACCCCTGAAAGGAAGTATCAAGTCTGTTTTGGTTTTATAATCCATGATAATTTAAATCCTATAAACTTCTTAACTCTGCTTCGATAAATTTATCAAGATCCCCATCTAAAACTCCTTGCGTATCAGAAGTTTCAAACTCAGTTCGTAAATCCTTTACCATTTTATAAGGGTGCAGAACATAAGAGCGGATTTGATTTCCCCAACCCGGAGTTTTATATCCGCCTTTTAAAACAGCTTCATTTTTCTTTCTTTCTTCTTCCTGCAAGAACCATAGTTTTCCAACAAGTAACTTCATCGCATATTCTCTATTTTTCCCCTGATACCTTTCTGAATGAGCAGTTACGACCAGTCCAGATGGCTTGTGTCTAAGACGAACCGCTGTTGAAACTTTATTTACGTTTTGCCCTCCATGTCCACCTGATCTATAAAAGTCCCATTCAATATCTTCTTCCTTAACTTGGATTGCACCTGCGTCCTCGATCTGAGGAATTACCTCTACTAAAGCAAACGAGGTTTGGCGAAGTTTATCTGCATTAAAAGGGGATTGCCTGACAAGCCTGTGAACACCTGCCTCAAGCTTTAAAAGTCCATATGCATACTTCCCATCTACTAAAAAGGTTATACTTTTAAGCCCTGCTTCTTCTCCCGGAGTTTCATCAATTGTCTCAAGTGAAAATCCTTTGAGCTCTGCATACCTTGAGTACATTCTGTAAAGCATTTGTGTCCAATCCATTGCTTCGACTCCACCTTGACCTGCGTGGATCGAAATAATTGCTGGAGACTTATCATAATCTCCTGAAAAATATAGAAGCTGCTCTAATTCTCCTAATAGCTCTTCTGCTTCTTCGAATTTTCCTTCGTCAATTAAACTTTTAAGTTTTTTTGCAGATTCTATTTCTTTCTGAAGACTTGCCATTTCTTTCATTTTTTCTGTGGCTTTTTGAGGATCTTTCCAGAAATCCGCCGTCATGGATTCGCCTTCAATATGCTTAAAGGCTATTTCTTTTTCAGTTAGGTTAATTTTTTGAAGAACTTTTTCTGCTCTTCCTTTAAGTTCATCCATATTAAATTTCCGAGCAGAGCTTCATACACATACTTTTTGCTTCATTACTTGGAAGATCCTTAAGTCCTTCCATATCTTTTAATACTTTTTGTATTTGAGGAGATGATGATGCAATTTCCACCGGATCCAAGCCTTCAATATTCCTTTTTAGTTCTTCAATCTTAGATCCAACTTCATTTGCAACATTAAATCTTGGAATTTCGACATCTGGTTTCTTGATTGGCGTAGGAGACACGGAAACATTTTGTCCTAAAACTTCGTCCGTACTAGAAAAAAAAGTAGTTTTAATTTCATTTACAGCTAAAACTGCAACCACTAAGAAAAACGCTGTGATTATTATCTTTTTTTTATCCCACTCTTCCGATGAAACCTCTTCTTTTTTTCTAGTCTTTACGGATTCAACCACTTCTGCTTTTTTTCTGAAAAACATAATTCAATTCTAGAGTTTCAACCTCACTTTTGCAAACCCACTTCAAATTTTCAATTTTCAATTTTTAATTTTCATTGAATTTTTAATTATTTAATTTTTAAACATTTAGACCTGTCTGCCGACAGGCAGGTTTCATTTCAAATTTTAAATTTCAAATTAATCCTTAATCATTGTAAATCTCGATAATATTTACTAAACTCTAGCTATGGATAAAAGCATCGATGTTCTCTGTATTGGAAATGCGACAATTGACGTTTTTGTTCTATTAAAAAATCTCCAAAAGTTTTCTTATGATAAATTCTCAAATAATATTTCTTTCCCGCTTGGTGAAAAAGTTCCACTGGATGAACATAAATTAACCATGGGAGGAAATGCAGCAAATCTTTCTGTAGGACTTAGAAGATTAGGGTTAAACACGGCGCTTGCTGCTGAAATCGGTAGTGATGAATTCTCAGAAAAGATAGTTAACACATTAAAAAAAGAGGATATTGATCAGGCCTACATAAAAAAAGGAGATAGGCAGACACCATATTTTAATATCGTACTTTCATACGCAGGAGACAGAACAATTCTTGATGAAAGAACTCCCAGCGAAGAAATGTTAGAAGTTGGGAATGCAAACCCAAAGTATTTTTATTTAACAGGGCTAAACGGAAATTGGGAAAAAATCTTTCCTGAAGTAATTTCAAACAACCCAAATTCTTTATTTGCATTTAATCCCGGGAGCAGACAATTAAATGAGGGGTTTGAAAAAACACTAGAGATACTACCCAAAATTGAAATTCTTTTTGTAAACATAGCTGAAGCCCAAAAAATAATTGGCGAGCAGGAAACAGATATAAAAAGTTTGATGACCAAACTTAAAAGTAAAGGCGCTAAGATTGCAGTGGTAACTGACGGCATAAATGGATCATATGCAATTGATGGAAATGGAAGCATTTTTCATATCGGTCCACTTTCAAAAGAAAAACCAATTGAAAGAACAGGAGCTGGTGACTCTTATTCCGGGGCTTTTCTCTACGGAATTTTAAAAGGTAGCTCTATGAAAGAAGCTATGAGATTTGGCGCCATAAATGCTGATAGTGTTATTAAAAAAATTGGCGCTCAGGATGGGTTGCTTACGCAAGAGGAGATAGAACAAAAATCAAACGAAAATCCAGATTTTAAAGCAGTAAAAATATGATTGATTTATCTAAAATAACAAGAGGCGGTAAAGCACTTTTCCTGGCATATGATCAGGGAATGGAACATGGACCAAGTGACTTTGATGATGAAAATGCAGATCCTGAAAATATTATTAAAATAGGGCTAAAGGGTGGGTTTACTGGAATTATTTTTCAGAAGGGAATTGCTGAACAATATTATAAAAAGGAATACGAATCTACAGTTCCTCTTATTATAAAACTCAATGGAAAAACCAATTTAAATACGGATCCTGACCCTTATTCCCCGCAAATTTGTTCAGTTGAAGAGGCTTTAAAAATTGGAGCTTCGGCTGTCGGATATACGATTTACGTAGGGAGCCGTCATGAATCAAAAATGTTTAAAGAATTTAGTAAAATTGAGCAAGAAGCGCATAAAGCGGGAATTCCATTTATTGGCTGGATGTATATAAAAGGAAGCGGCACTGAAGGAAAAGACATTAGAGAACTCACAGCCTACGCTGCAAGACTTGGACTTGAAATGGGAGCAGATATAATAAAAATTAAATATCCTGGGGACGAGAAAAGCCTAAGATGGGCAGTTTCTAATGCAGGAAAAACCGGAGTGGTAATTTCAGGAGGAGAAAAAGAAGATGAAGCAACATTTTTAGAGACAGTTCAGACAGCAATGAGTTCAGGCTGCATAGGAATGGCAGTTGGACGAAATATCTGGCAGTCAGACACTCCTTTGGAAATTACTGAAAAAGTAAAAAAGATTATTTGGAATTAGATTTATGATTAAAGATTTAAGATTAATGATTTAAAAATTGAATGAAAATTGCTCGCCCCGCGAAGAAAGTGCAAAGTGGGGAAAATTGAAAATTGAAAATTAATTTATGAAAGTTTACTTAGCAACAGATCACGCAGGTTTTGAGTTTAAAGAAAATTTAAAAGCTTTTTTACATGAAAAAGGTTATGAGGTAGGGGATTGCGGAGCATTTGAACTCAATCCCAATGATGACTATCCGGACTTTATTTCCGTTGCCGCTAAATCCGTAGCCGAAAATCCGGGTTCATTTGGAATAGTTCTGGGAAAATCAGGAGCAGGAGAGTGTATAGTGGCAAATAAAATAAAAGGGATTCGCGCAGTTCTAGGAGTTTCTGAGCAAAACGTAAAACTATCTCGCGAACATAATGATGCAAATGTTTTATCTCTAGGATCAGAACTTGTAGATTTTGAGAAGGCCAAACAATTCGTAGAACTTTTTATCAACACCCCATTCTCAAATGAAGAACGCCACAAAAGAAGAATTGAGAAAATTAAAAATCTTGAAAATTAGATTTTCCTACCATTAATACTTCTTCTATGAGTCTATTTGCGTAACCGTATTCGTTATCATACCAGGCGATAACTTTTACCATATTTCCTCCAACTACTTGAGTGAGGCTAAGATCAACTATTGCTGAGTGAGAATTACCAATAATATCAGAGGAAACAATTGGATCCTCAGTAGCTTCAAGTATGTTTTTGAACTGAGGAGTCTGCTCTGCAGACTTAAACGCATTATTTATTTCTTCAACTGTCGCGTCTTTCTTAAGAATAAATGTAAAGTCAGAAAGAGAACCCACTGGCACAGGAACACGGATTGCAAGTCCATCAAAAATTCCTTCAAGCTCGGGCAGTGCTTTTGCCGCAGCTTTTGTGGCGCCGGTTGAAGTGGGAACAATGTTCTCAGCAGCTGCTCTTGCGCGGCGGTAATCTTCATGACCTCCGTCCTGAAGCCTTTGATCCTGTGTATAACCGTGGATCGTAGTCATCATGGCTTTTTCTATACCAAATTCATCAGAAATTACCTTGGCCACGGGAGTTATGCAATTTGTAGTGCAACTTGCATTACTTATGGTATTTGAACCTGAATAATCTGAATCGTTAACACCAAGCACATATGTCTCTATGTTTCCTCCCTTTGCCGGAGCAGATAAAACTACATTCTTTGCTCCTGCTTTTAAATGCAAGTTCAGATCGTCAAGGCTTGTGAAATGCCCCGTGGACTCTATCACTACGTCTACATTCAAGTCTTCCCAGGGAAGAAGTGAGGGATCTTTCTGGGAGTAGACGAAACTTTTTCTCCTTTTATTAACTACAATTTTCCCTAGCAAATCTTTTTTTGATTCGCGAGTTGGCTCTATCGTTACTTCGTCTTTAAGTTTTCCGTAAACGGTATCGTACTTAAGTAAATACATCCAGCCTTTAAGATCAGTTGAAGAACCGGCGTTAATTGCCACCACGTCTATTTTACTTTTATATTTCTCTAGAATTACCCTGTGGGCGATTCTTCCAATTCTTCCGTATCCATTTATCGCAACTCTAATCATAAGTCAATAGTCTCATCTCAAAACATTCCAAGTCAAACAGGACAGGTATACTGGTATACCTGCTATACAAACCTTAAAAGTTCATTCACTTTTTCCACGATTGCCTTAGCGTTAATTTGCTCAAAATCTAATAACTCTTCTGGTGTTCCGCTTCTTGGCATTTGAGTTACTGACAAACTATGAACTGGAGTTTTTGAGCCGATCAAACAAGAGCGGACAGCCTCTGCAATTCCACCTTCGGGCCTATGATCTTCGACAACTAAAATCTTACCAGTTTCATCCGCTGCTCTTTCCAGCGTCGCAGAATCTATAGGTTTTACAGAATATAAATCAATTACTCTTACTGCTATTCCCTGCTTTTTCAATTCTTCGTAAGCCTTTAGTGCTTCATGAAGAGTAACTCCGGCACCAATTACAGCTACCTTGTCCTTGGGTGTTGATTTTAAAGTTTTACTGCCGCCAATTTCAAACACTTCCTTCTCGTGATAAATAACAGGAGTTTCCATCCTAGTTGTACGAATATAAACAATTCCCTTATGCTCTGCTGCCGCTTCAGTTAATTTTTTTGCGGAAACTGCGTCAGATGGATACAAAACTACACTGTCCACAAGTGCACGAAACATCCCTATGTCTTCAATTCCCATTTGAGAAGCGCCGTCTTGTCCAATTGAAACTCCTGCATGAGAACCCACAAATTTAATATTTGCTTTCGCATACGACGCCATTCTTATCTGGTCATGCGCTCGAGTCCAGAAAGCGGCAAAAGTAGAAACAAAAGGAAGTTTTCCCCGCCTTGATAATCCTACTGCAACTGAAACCATATTTTGCTCTGCTATATACATTTCAAAAAACTTATCGCTATGTTTTTCTTTAATAATTTCTGAATAAGTTGAATTGGAAGTCTCTCCGTCA
>CAYIUZ010000036.1:0-7147 GCA_964366705.1 uncultured Gammaproteobacteria bacterium
GCTTTCTTAGCTTTTGCAATTTTATTCGTTTTATCTTTAGAATTATTATCAATACTAAAATTTCATCGATAATTTTTAATTTTCTAAAATCTAGAATTGCATTTGCGATATTTTCCTCTTCATTATATGCAGGAAAAATTACAGAAATTTTTTTATTTTTATACATTTTTCTACCAAACAGCTATAAGAACTGATTGAAAAATCAGAACTTGAATGGCTTGCAGCAAGAGGAGCAGGGTAAATTGCCGACTTGTAAATTTTAGTTTATTTGTAACAAAATTTGCAATAACAATTATCAAAATTGGAACAAACGGAAGCCAAATTCTTGCTGTTTCAGCTCTTACCGCCCCGCTAAAATTAACTACAAAAAGCATGATAATAAATGATAGGAAAACATAGTCAATCTTTTTTAAATTTTTTGTTTTTCTAAAAGTTTTTAATGACTCAAATATATGGTAAGCAAAAATTATTCCAACTGGAATTCCTGCAAAAAGAATAAAGTCATAAAGATTATAAAAATACCAAGTCAGATGTTCCCTACCCGCTTGAGCCGCTTCATGGTAAATCATAATTGTTTTAACTGTATCAATAAAATTAAATCCTGCGAAAAATAAAAGAAATGGAATTAATATAAAACCAGATGAAAACGAAATAAAATTTTCTATAACTATTTTTAAATCTTTTTTATCTTGAATAAATTTGATAAAAAACAGCAATGAAAAGAAAAATAGAAGGGGAATAAAGGTTAATGTAAAAAAGGCGCCAAGAAATAGTATTAAACCAGAAAAAAAGAAATATAAATAATTATTTGTTTGATTTCCCTTCAAATAAAAATACAAAGACGTACATGTAAATAAAGGCATAAAAACATCAATAAGAGGCGTAAACAAAAGAAGGCTAGGAACAAAAATAAATAAGACACTACTTCTAAATGCCGCTTTTTCTCCGTACAATATTCTCGACGATAAATATATTGGGATTATTGATAGACTCGCTATAAATGCTATGACAAATCCAGATACCAGAGCATTAAATTTTTGATACATTCCTAAACCATTCCATAAAAGAGCTACATCAGAATGAGCGGGATTAACGGACAATATATTAGCGAATAAATGAGAAAAAGGTTTTGAGATAAATTCTAATAAATAATAAAACAAAATTCCCCCAGGCGGATGAAATCTTGCATACATCGGATAGTCATAAAGGCTTTGATTGAAATTTCTTAAAAAGATACCTAAATCAAAAATCTGATTAGAAACCGAAAAATATCCACTTATCATAGGATTTATGGTTCTGTGAACCAATACCTCAACGCCTGACCTACTATAATAAAGAAGACTTATCTGAAGCAAGAAAGAGAGAATTACAAACGCTATTATAGTTTTGTAACTCCTGGATTTTAAAGTTTTATTTTCCTTTTTTCTGAATATTAAGGTAGTCAACAAAATTATCCCGAAAGGAGCCCAAATTCGAGATAGGGTATTTGTGAATTCATAAGGCCATCTCCAATCAGGTGGATAAGGAGCTGGACCTCTTAAGTAAGGTGAAAAGTCAAATGCGATTAGAGCAAAAAAAATGATTGAAATTAAGGCAGTAATTATTAAAAATGAAGGCCTCTTAAACACAGATACTATATGATAGCAAATTTCAGAAAAATTTAATGAAGAGTTTAGTTCTTTTTATTTATGAGGAATAAAAGTGATATTAAAAGCGCGAATCCAGTAACTGACAGAAGCATAAACAAATTAAAATTACCGGAATTAAAAATTGCCTCTTTATACTCTTTAAAAAGCAAAAGAAGTGAGAATGCTAATACTAAAACTAAAAATGAAACAAAACCATTAAGTGCAGTAATATTCTTTTCGTGATGTGGAGATTTTTTCTTAGCCATTTTGTGCTGGTAGATCTATCTTGAGATTGTTATTGTTTCCTGGTTTTCAGCTCCTGGAGCAGCTACTGTTACTCTATTTGTAGTAGCATCTTTGACTATTGTGTAATTTGTACTGTAACCTGTACAAGTTGTTATATCTCCACCTGGTGTCTGTGGATCTCTTGGAAGAGCTGGGATATATGTTCCTAGAATATCTGCACAAATATTAGCTTCTCCAACACCATCTCCAATTACTGCTGGTGTGGTAGCTGGAATACCAGCTGGAAGAACTCCCTTGTTATCAGCTGAGTATGCTCCTACCGCATTAAGGATTTGAGTTACATCACTTCTTCTTTTTGTGTTGTTTGCTTGTCCGAATTGTCTTGCAGGATTAATAGCGATTAAAACGATTGAAAGGAGGATAGCTAAAATTCCGATAACAACTAAAAGCTCTATTAGTGTAAATCCAGAATTTTTCCTTAGAAACTTTGGGCAGTTAATTGTCATATATCTATCTTGAGATTGTTATTGTTTCCTGGTTTTCAGCTCCTGGAGCAGCTACTGTTACTCTATTTGTAGTAGCATCTTTGACTATTGTGTAATTTGTACTGTAACCTGTACAAGTTGTTATATCTCCACCTGGTGTCTGTGGATCTCTTGGAAGAGCTGGGATATATGTTCCTAGAATATCTGCACAAATATTAGCTTCTCCAACACCATCTCCAATTACTGCTGGTGTGGTAGCTGGAATACCAGCTGGAAGAACTCCCTTGTTATCAGCTGAGTATGCTCCTACCGCATTAAGGATTTGAGTTACATCACTTCTTCTTTTTGTGTTGTTTGCTTGTCCGAATTGTCTTGCAGGATTAATAGCGATTAAAACGATTGAAAGGAGGATAGCTAAAATTCCGATAACAACTAAAAGCTCTATTAGTGTAAATCCAGAATTTTTCCTTAGAAACTTTGGGCAGTTAATTGTCATATATCTAATATGAATAAAAAAATAAGACTTGTCAATAGGGTATTTTCCTGATCTCAATTAGCCTCATTTGTATTTTGAATAGTTGCGCTTTCTGTTGAAGGGTTTAATTGAGAGTTTATTTGAGCAGGTGTTACCGAAGGCGTCTCAAAAACGGTCGGGACTGGAGCAGTAGGGGTAGTTGTTGGAACAACTGTTGGAGGTTTTGCTGGAGTTAAGACAAATTTATAAATTACAAAGAACAATATTAGAAAAAGAATTGCTAAGATTCCTATAATTCCATAAAGCTTTTTGCTATCTTTCGTATCTTTTTTCTTCTGAGCTTCCTCTGATACTATAATTTCAGACGTCAGGCTATATCCTCTAAGCTCTGGGGTTTTTTCTAAAATTAGCGCAAGATCAAGATTTGTTTGAAGTTGGGGAATTACCTCTATACAGAAAGACAAGGGAATAATTGCACTAACTGCAAAGTCCATATTTGCAAAAGAATCCTTTATGGCCTCTGTTAAGTCTTTATTTGCTGCAACTAATTTAATTTTGCCTGGAAATTTTGATTGCCTACTTATATATTCCTGAAAAGGAACCAGATCTAAAAATTCTTGTATGTTTTTATCTATTTGCACAGTTTCTAGGATAAAATCTTTATCAAAAGTAACATTAGGCGAAAGAAGAATCATGATACTTTTTGGAACTATTTTATAAGTATTTAGAAACGCTTGGATCGCATATTCAAGCTTTTTCTTACTTACTACTTCTAAATCACTAATTATGTCTGGGGGAAATTCTATGGCGATTGGAGAAGGCAAAGTCTGGTCGTAAAAAAATCCACGATTTGGCTCAAGGTAAAAAATTCCTGCCGGCTTCTTAGAAACATCTTTTTTTAGTTTATCTCTTTCCATGATGTAACAGTAATTTGATTATTGGTATTTGTCGTCACTACTTGAACTTTTCTCACAGATCTATAAACAGTAGCGGTACTAATAATAGTACCATTATTAACTTGTATTACAACAGAACCGCCGTCTATATTTAGAGTTTCTCCAGTATAATTTGGGTCCCTAATTAACCTAAGAAGCGCATTCTCAGCCCCTGTTTCCGCAGCATAATATGCAATTGTCCCCTGCTCTGCTTCACTTGTCGCGGATGCGTTATTTAAAACTACTATTGTTACACCCGTAACGGTAGTAAGTGAAATTACCATGAAAAAAAGTAAAGTTATAAGAGCATGACCTGCCTGTCGGCAGGCAGGACCCCTTTGACTTCTGATCATCGCAAACCTCCAGTTGTCTGAAAACTCCTAATTTCTTTTCCTTTTCTTTGGGTTACTTCAGAAGTTAGAGTAAATGACATTTGAATTAAATCTTTTCCTGCGATTCCTTCTAGCCTCGTAAATGAAAGACTTGAAGCTGTTGTTTCAGTACTGTTAAGTTGGTCTGTAGTTCCTGTAGAAACATTACTTAAATTAATGTCACCGTTACTTAGTGAATAAGTTAGGCTTTGGCTATTAACCACAATTGTTAACGCAGATTCACTTGCTCCAAGAGTAACAGGCAGGGCTATAGACGAAGCCCTACTAACATCATAATTAAATCTATTTATGATAAATTTCCCATCGACATCTACCGAGGACTTTGCTTGAGACTCTAACTGAAGCTCAAAGACAGAACCAAACATTTGAAGTGTTACCGTTAAAAGAATACTGAAAATTCCCAAATATAATAAAAGCTCTACTAAAGTAAATCCCCTTTTGTTGTTAATAATTTTCATAATCTATATCAATTACGGCGAGTAATTAAAATTTACATCATAGATAACAGGTGTCTGAGTTGAATCCGTCGTATCTAAATACGCTCGGTATCTGGAACATCTTCCAGGATTTTCGTATCCAGAGCTATTATTATCAAAGCTTAATAATCCTCCTGTCGAAGGGTAATATGAGTTAGATTGACCATCACTACCGACAAAGTCGTTTGAAGCAAAACTCACTCCAACACAGCTATTATTTACCGCATCTTTAATAGCAACTCTAAATCTTAGAGTAGTACTTTGAGGCACTGCGGCAGTTGTCGAAAAACTATTCCAAGCTACTTCCCCGCCTCCATCAAATGTTCTTGATTCGAATACACCAGTCAGAGAGTGATTATTCCCAGCGCCAGCTCCACCTAAAATTATCTTAAGCTCACTCGATGAATCTCCAGTAATAATATACGAATAAGCAAAACCATTTGTCTGAAGCACTGAGGCAACGCCATTTATTCCAGAATCTAAATTTCTCCCTCCGCACCTTATAGGACTTGATTCATTAGCTAAATCTATAACTTGATATTCTTCTGCTCCTGTACCAACCAAAATTGCTCTATTTCCGGTTACCACATTTACACCGCTTGGATTCATTCCGCTTGATTCATAACTCCCACCAGTAACAGGGGTTGGTGAATTTTTATTTTGTGTATTTATAACGAAAAACTCTCTTTGAGAACTTGAAACTGCTGTTGCCAAGTAGGCTCTGGTTCCCGTAGAATTTACTGAAAGACCTCTGCCTCCTTGTCCTGAAACGCTAGTCTCCCCAACAATAGTAGGGCTAGCTGGATTCGAAATATCAACAATCTGTAATTGCCTAGAAGTTGCTGAAGTAACTACAAATGCATAATTTCCATTAATTATTATTTTTACTCCAGTCCCGGAAAGATTTAAATCCGAAGAAATATTCACTCTCGGTCTTGAGCCTGTTTTACTTGATAAATCAAATATATAAAATTTATTTCCGCTTGTCATGTATCCATAATTTCCCGATGTTGATAATGTATTACCTGAACCATTTCCAGGAGCATCAAAATAACCTGCTTGCTGATATTTTGAATTTGTTGGAGGATCCGAGAATTCATTAAGATTTAAAATCACAATCTCTCTGCTATTTGTGTCAGTTGCCAGATATGCATAATTTGATTCACCAAATACATCGTTTGTTTTATATCCATCAAATGTAGCATCAGTACTCGGTGTGGGCGGATTTGAAGTGGTAACATTAACATTTGCAAAAGACACACCAGATGCATTCTCACCGGTCCCTGTAGAAATCTTGCCTTCAATTGCAGAGATTGCATTTGCGACTCCGCTCTTGGGTAAATCAAGAGAAGACAAGGTGGAACTAGGAGAGCACCAATCGCCTCCTCCTCCACCGGAACCCAGTGTTATCTCGCCTCCTGCAGTATTTGTAACTGCAATACCTGTTGAGGCAGAATTAGTAGCACCAATATTAAAATTTGCCAATGTTGTATCACTGGTAACATCATTCTTATGTCTGGTGTAGTAAGAAGTTGCATTTACGCTAGAAATATATGGCGTGTTCCATGACACAGTTGTAACAACTTTCTTAGTAGATGGGTCTATTACTCCGGGAACTGAGACTATCGCTCCACTACTATCTCTATATGTATCGCTTACAACTACGCTAATTAAGAAACCATTAGTTGTTTTAGTGCCCGTTGAAAAAACAAATTTACCGTTAGAAATAATTGGGTGATATGTTCCGTTTGTTTGAATATTAACCCAACCTCTTTGTGCTATACTTCTCACTGCTTCCTGGGTCTCTCTTAAATAACTGGACGCCTCAAGTCTTTGCTCCTGCTGGGCCCTTCCGCCTCTTCCCGCTGAAAGTCCAGTCAGAAGTGCCGGGAGAATTAGAGTAGCAAGACCAATCGCAATTAAAAGTTCTACTAATGATTGTCCTCTTTGAGATTTAAAATCCTTAAAAATATCAAACATCGAAAATTTCATGCTAATTCATTCCAGTTATAACACCATAACGATTTAAGGTAATTACTGTCTGTTCATTTATACTAAGGGACTTGAAGATAACACTGTTAGATGTGTCCGTATATCCAACAATCTCCCCGCTTAAAACTGAGAAAAGAAGAGTATTACCAGGAAGTGTTGTACTCACGATTTCTATGTCTTCAGGTAGTTCAATTGTGTAATTAGTTGGTTCAGTTGCATTATATGAATTGCCGTTAAACAAGACATATCGATCGGATAAAAAGTATACCCCATAATTACTTGAATTAATTCTACCCTCAGTTGAACCTGTCATTGCTTTTGTTTGCTGTTCTCTAATATCAGAAACCAAATTATTTAAATTAGATTGTTCAGAACTGGATCCCTGCGCACGAAGTAAATTAAAAGCAACAATTCCAAATAAAGTCGTAGTTATAGAGATGACTATGAGCATCTCAATCATGCTGAATCCTTTTTTTGAATTTAAATTCCCGCTTTTTAAAAATCTGAGCATATTACCT
>CAYIUZ010000037.1:0-7076 GCA_964366705.1 uncultured Gammaproteobacteria bacterium
GGACACTTCTCGCCATTAATCAATAAAAGGATTAAGCTATTTGAAAGTTAAGCAACTCAAAATTGCGTTTTAGCTCTGGTAAAGTAAAATCAAACTCAATCTTTTGGTTAATGAATAAGTCCTTTAGGGGGAGCTGAATTGGTCTTAATCTGACCAAAACAATATGAAAAATAAAGCTCCTATTCTTGGGAAAGACATTCCCTTTGAAAAGATTGATGGGCACCTCCTTAAGCTTATTAATTTTATTCCCCAGGAAAAATCCTTCTTCAATCCATATGCTTTTGCAACTGTTGAGGGTACAGCATTTCAGGGCACAGCAACTCTACCAGTGTTTCAGAGAACTGACTTCAAGAACCTTTCTGGTGCCTGGAAAGTAAGGAAGGGAAATGAAGAGATTCTTATTTTTTGGAGCGAAAAGCACTACAACAGTAAATTATTCAAGCTCTTTTCTTCTATATTCCCAAAGTTATGGATAAGAATATGTCCAAAAGATAGCTATAAAATAGAGTCTGACAATTCCTTCAAACCTGACTTGCAAGGGGAAGCAAGATTTTTAGCCACGAAAGAAATTAAAGAATGGAAACCAGAAGTAATGGAATAAAATATGAGTGTTGACTTAACAAAAAGAGCGGAAGAGCTAGACCAGATGCGCTCAAAGCACATTTCTGAAAAGCTAACCCTGGTAGAGGCGCAAAATATTGTTCATGTTTGGGGAGTATATCTTGAACATTCTGGAAGCTTAAGATTTCTTTTTGGAATAAACATACCTAAATCACTACTACCTTATCCTGTGGATATATTACAGGGAGCTCTTAATAAAATGGAAGCACATTACTATTCACAAGGGCAACACGATAGGGTTAAACTTCTTGAGGAAACTGAAATGATATTAATGCAGTACGCTGGTGATGAAGAAGCAATTAAAGAATCTGTAGCTAAGTTCGGCAATAAAAGTTGGCAAGAAGCATTCCTTAAAGGGCTTAAGGATTATCAATTAAGTCAGGCTGAGAATGGTTACTTGGTTGATAAGAAATTGTGGAAACTTAGTAAATCTCGTATTGAGGAGCTAAATAAGGAATAAAAATATGGCTAAAACCCAATTAAAAGACGAGGCTTTCGTGGTTAATGACCTACTTACTCAATATGTTAATCTGCACAACAATTTCTTAAAAAGTGCCGGAACTTTCAGTAGTTTATTTAGAAAAGTAGACTTTAGAAAACTAGCAGGAGATATTTATTTTTTGTTTGAGAAGTTTCGAGATGAAAAAACTAAGTTGGAAGATTTACAAAAACAAGAGGGAAGCGAAAAAGAAAAACAATTCGCGGAGTGTCTATTCTGTTACACAGAGGCGCTTACAGAAACAGTACATTTGCTTTTTATTCTGGCTCACGCGCTTCAGGAAAAGGCGGAGGGAAATAAGTTAAGCTTCCGAGAGCATATGGAAAATGATAAGAGATATAAGGAATCTATTCAGATATATTTGAAACAGGGAGAGGAACTAAATAACCTTTATAGAGCGTTTTGATAAGCCGGAATTGTGAAACTATTAGCAGCTAACCAGTCTCGAAGCTTGTATACTAGGGGGGCTGAATTGGTCTTAATCTGACCCAAATAAATGAAAGGTCCAAAGCTTTTTCCAGCCGCTTCTTTTAAGGTAAGGCCTGTAAATACCCCTAAAGTCATAAATACTCACATGGTACAAATTGATGGGAAATGGGTAGAAAGGCCTGGAACGTTAGCCGTCATAATAGGCGTTACTACAGAAGAAAATGTTGATAAAACTATAGAGGACACCTTCAGTGAGATTTTGAAAATTCGTAAAATTTCATCTAACTCCAGCCTTCAGACCAAAATTCATGATTGCAAACACAAGGTATATGCCGTGCGGTTCCACCTTCGTACTATAAAAGATGAAGTGGAGAAGAGGTTCAACGACTTTCAAAAGAATTATAAAGCGGCATCGGGAGCAAGTTTTGAACAAGAAAACCCTATTTTAATTTATGAAACAGAATCCTTTCTCTTTCAAGTTAAGAGTAATCTAGATTTAATAGTTCAAGCTTTGAGCTATATTGTGCCATCATTAAAATCTTTTCATACCTTCACCCATTCAGGAACTCCTGGAAAGCCTGATTATCTTGCGGGGGGAAAATTCATTAAAGCACTTGGGAAAGCCTCAGAGCAAGGGCTACAAAAATATTTTGACATCAATAGAGCAGAATGGATACAAGAAATGGCAATTTGGAGAGACACAATCACTCATTATTCTAAACTTAAAAACTTTTCCTGTTTTATCGAGGAACCCTACCGCGGAGAGGACGTTGTAATTCATTATCCGTCTATGCCCAACGGAGAAAAGTTGGATGATTATTGCAATAAAATCTATGAGAATCTAATTAGACTATATGGGGACGTATTCAAAGTCATTAACAACAAATAGTAGGTGTTATATTGTAATTTATAGATGTTCAGTTTGCGACAGTAACTTAATTTGTTTTAGCCTTTCTCTCGCTTGTTCTGCCCCCAACTTCGCTAAAGCTACGATGGGCAGGCATACAGGGTTTTGAAAAGCCTTAATAATTTCTGCTAGACTATTAGTCAGATAAATACTAGGATTGTGGAGCCAGCCGCTTCTTATTAGAAATAATAACATGTTCGATGTTGCCTCAAAGTACGGTTTCTCTTTAGATAAGGATAAGGAAAAAGCACTTAGATGCTATTTGCTATTGTTCTATCTAGAGAATTATGTAAATGGGGCAATTATTGAATTAAGGAGGCTAAGCAGAGTTCGAGATAAAATTAATAAAAAGATTCGGGAGTACTTGAGTATTAGAAGCAAAAAGAGAGACTTTCATGTAACCTATTTGGCAAACGATACCCACTTTTATTTTATTTGTATTGATAAGGTGTATAAATTGCTTTCTTCTCTCTCGGACGAACTTAGGGATGATGATATTAAAGAACTAGTAATAAAACTAGAGAAAACATTCAGCATTAATGTTATAAGAAACCATCTAGAACATATTGACAAAAGATGTCTTGGATATTTGACCTTGGAAGATGAAAAACAAGGAAAAAGAACACGAATATCTGACTTTGGCAATTTTCTTGGAGATTATTTTTCTTTTGGAGGCGAGAAATTTCCATCAAATCTAAAAAGTGTGACTGAACTGAAAAGGATATATACAGAACTTCTCAAAATTTTAGAGGAAAAGTATGTCAGCAAAGACCCTAGTTTCATTAGGAGGAGACAATCAGAACAGGTGTATAAAAAAATTATGCAGAAGCTAAAGAAATCGGGATTACTTTCCAAAATTTAGTGATTTTGAGCGTATTTTGTGTATTATCTTTTTTGGTAGAATGAAGCATAAGGCTTAAAAATGGTTAATGAAAACAATTTTCAACAGAGAATTAATTACAAGGGTGATATAAAACCCGTTTTGCTTCAGGTCTGTAAAGATTTTTCTCTTGGCGAATATCTTTTCCATAAAGAAATCCCCATGGGCTACGAAGATTTTAACCTCATACTTGTAACAAATAAGGGTGAATACTTTGTTAAAATGTTTGCAACCTTCAGAGATGAAGAGGAAAGCCAGAGATATGTTGAGGTGATGGTTAAAGCGCTAGAAGCAGGAGTGCAACACCCTAAATTGTTTAAATCTCCTCAAGGGTATTTACATAAAATTACAGCTGACAGTGTCCAAATCAGATTGTGTGTAATGGAAAAAATAGACGGAAACAGCTTTTATGAGAAGAATCTAAAGGCGACAACTGATGAAATGCGATTTCTGGTTCAACAAGCGGCCCTAATAAATAAAATAGACCTTAAACCTAAACCTGTTTATGACAGCTGGGCAATAGTACATTTCTTAGAGGAATACAAAAAGAAAAGGAAGTATCTAAATGAGAATGATACTAAGTTCATCGACCCTCTAGCTGATCAATTTTCAGCCATAGAAATTGGAGAATTGCCTCACTGTTTTGTCCACGGCGATATTATCAAAACCAATGTAATAAGGGATAAAAATGGGAAGCTGTATATTACTGATTTTTCTGTATCCTCGTACTATCCAAGAGTCCAAGAACTAGCTGTTTTACTGTGCAACATGCTATTTGATGAAGATAAGCCTGACACTTTTCCAGAATATTATAAATTGGCTCTAGAGGAGTACCAAAGCCACAACGAATTAACGAGAGAGGAAATCAAAGCATTACCCCTATTTGTTAGGGTTGCTCATGTAATGCATATACTTTGTGCTACTTTTGAAAAAAAGGCTAATAAGAATGACACAGCCGAAAATGAATATTGGATAAATTTAGGCAGGAAGGGGTTGGTATATACCACACAGTTGTGGAATATAGGCTAAACAGTCGCTACCTTTGTCAGTAGTCTGATTTGATTCAGTCTTTCTCTCGCTTGCTCAGCCCCCAACTTCGCCAAGGCTACGATGGGCAGAGCAGATTGGGTTTTGGAAAGCCTTGATCCTCCTTCGCTACCCCCTTCGCTAAAACTTCGGAGGTCAAGAAAGCTACGGAAGGACAAGTAATACTGGACAAAGCAGTGGTCAGAGCGAAACTAGGAACACGGAGCCAGTTGGCACTTAATATACCAAGTTTCAATTCTGTTAAAATAAAGAAAATGAAATTAGATAAAAGTTTCTATTTTCTAAGACCTCGATTACTTAATATTTTTCTCACCATTCTCGTTTTGTGCCTGCCTATACTAAGAGAGCAATACAATAACGGACAATATGTTACTTACCATAAACCTATTTCTGTAATTATCAATTACTTTCAGCATTTCCAACAACCTCATCTTTTATTGGTTATGGCCATATTCATCCTAATTGTTTATTTTGTTATGTCTTTAGTCGCTTTAGGGGGATCGAAACTTTTACAGCAAATCATCAAAAAGAAGTAATACTTGGGGTGAGTGAAATAAGATTAGGTTTGACTTTTTCTATTTCCTCTCTGATTTGAGCTACAAGCCCAAAGTCAGAGAAAGCCTTAATAATACAAGACAATTGCGTGGTTATATTAGAGTTACGATTCTCGAGCACTAGGAGTTTTAATGTAGCCAATTACTTGATATAAGTTGAAATCCGAGTCATTATTTTGTAATAATTAAACACTTTTGTAAGCTGTATGGCAAAATATCTTATTGAGTCACCACACACTAATCAAGGTTGTTTAGAAGCACTGGATGAAATGCTTGTGAATGATCCAAAATTATTGGCCAAGTTTAATTGGGGATGCAGCGCAGGTTATCACACTGGTTGGGCTATCGTTGAAGCGGAAAATGAAGCTGGCGCTAGGGCGATACTCCCCATTTCTCTTCGTAGCCAAGCGCGCATATTTGTGGTAGATGAGTTTACGCCAGAGGATATTAGACTGAAACATCAAAAATAGATATGAGTGAAGAAGCAACTAGTCTAAAACTTTCTTTTAAGCTTGGGGAGAAGTTAGACTTCAGTCTGTCAGATATAGAAGGCAAGAATATCAGCCTCTCGGATTACAGAGGAAAGGTCATACTCGCGTTCTTCTTTACTACCTGGTGTCCTTATTGTTCCGCCGAGGCACCGTACCTTGAGAAAGAAGTGTGGCAGAAATTTAAAAATAAGGGCGTACAGGTACTGGCAATCGACGTACTTGAAACCAAGGAGCTGGTAGAAAAAATGAGGAAGAAATTTAACTGGACCTTTCCCGTACTTCTCGACACCGACGGCCGCGTCACCAAGAAGTTTGCACCAGAGAAAGAGGGTTTGTCGCCGGAAGTGGCAATAATAAACTCGCATTTTATCTTAGATAGTGAGTTGCGCCTGCGCTATTATGAATACTTGAACATGGAGCGCTTTGATGCACGCGCACGGGCTACCATAAAAAAGCTTGA
This sequence comes from uncultured Gammaproteobacteria bacterium, assembly GCA_964366705.1. GTDB lineage: Bacteria > Patescibacteriota > Microgenomatia > Levybacterales > UBA12049 > 2-01-FULL-39-10-A. The sequence goes on from CAYIUZ010000037.1 coordinate 5,889, forward strand.
AGAGCTGCTTGCAGAATGATCCGAAAAAGATAATGGAAACTCCTGATATTAAGGTTGAATGGGATCCCAAAAAGTTTACTGAAGGTGAGAAATCTACTATTGAGATTCATCTAGAAATACCAGAGGGAATTCATATTCAAGCGCACAAACCTGCAGAGGATCTTCTTATACCAACCAACATTTCTCTTAAAGATAGCGGAAACGTATCTTTTGGGCAACCAGTATACCCCGAACCAAAGAGATTACCGGTTTCGTGGTCTCAAGTAACTCTTCTGGTCTATGAAGGGTTAGTTAATATCCAATTTCCAATTCAGGTAGCGAAGAATGCTAAAGTTGGAAAGCATACAATTGAAGGAAGACTTTCATTTCAGGGCTGCACCGATCAACTCTGCTTGCCGCCTAAAGAACAAGTTTTCGTTTTGGACACGGAAATAATATAAGTTTCTAATGAAATTTCTAAAATCGTCCCACTTGGCGAGCCAATTACTGCTTACTCGAAGTCGGGATGTAGATGACGCAAAGAGGTGTGAAGGTCTCTCGGCTTGTCGGGGAGTCGTGCTTAGACTTTTTCTGGGCCTTCTAGGTTTTGCACAAGATCACCTTTTCCCGTCAGAAAAAGAATTATTTCTTGGCCATCAGTTTTAGAAGGATTTGTCTCTCTATGGGTGGTGTGAGGGGGAACATGGAAAAACCCCGCCTCTTCAACCAATATCGATTCTTTACCCTCGGGTCCAAATTCAAGTAACATACTGCCTTTGGCCATATACCCATAAACATGGTAATCACCATGGCGATGCCAACCCGATACAATTCCAGGCTCTGTTTTAGATCTAATCACCAAAACACCATCATCCTTAAAAGCAAAATCTCTTTTTATGTCTGGGGTGGATGGACCAGTAGTTAGGTCACCCCTTTGAATAGCCGCGACTTCTTTCACGGTGAAATTATTGCATTTCGTAAGGAACAAGTAAAGACCAATTATATGTGATTGGCGTAATAGGTTCTCACGTTTTCTACTAAGTAGAGCAAGTTCAGCCTTGTTATAATGTAAGGGTCTGCCTAAATATTCTATGGGGCGGAAAAATTTAAACTTGAGATTTTACGAAGAGTCGACTTTTGTTGTAGAATAGCCTCTTCTCATGACAGAAAGGCCTACCGTTGGATCTTTTGAATATTTTAAATACCTTG
>CAYIUZ010000038.1:0-6933 GCA_964366705.1 uncultured Gammaproteobacteria bacterium
TAGAAGATAAAAAAATCCAGATAAATTTAGTAGATATCAGGGAATTTGGAGAAGGAAAACATAAAGTTGTTGACGATAAACCTTATGGCGGGGGAATAGGAATGGTTCTAAAAGTCGACATATTAGAAAAAGCAATTAAAAGCGTTAAGGATGTAAGCCTAAACAAAGACGAACAAAAAATCATCCTTACTAGTGCTTCTGGAAAAACCTACAATCAAATAAAAGCTCAAGAATTCTCTAACTTAAAACACCTTATAATAATCTGCGGACATTATGAGGGAGTAGACGAAAGAATAATGGAATTTATTGATGAAGAAGTTTCAATTGGAGATTTTGTTTTAACTGGAGGTGAAATTCCGGCAATGCTTATTGCCGACAGTGTCGCTAGACTTGTTCCTGGAGTATTAAAAGAAGGAGCTACAAGACTTGAATCTTTTTCTGATGAAACTCTGGAACATCCTCAATATACACGCCCTGGAAATTTTAAAGGACTGAAAGTTCCGGAAGTTTTATTATCAGGCAATCATGGAAAAATAGAAGAGTGGAAAAAAGAAGAATCAATAAAAAAAACTCAAAAGAGAAAGCTTAGTTAGAATGGGGAAGTCCTAACTTCGGCTGAAGAACTTGCTTCAAAATCAACGTCGATCAAACTTCCCGCATCTCCGTTGTTCCATTTAGTAATATCGCCTAGTATCTGTTTTTGCTGCACAGTTAACTCTTTGAGTGCTGTTCTATCTTCTCCTCCAGCAGAGGGAAACGGCTTATAGAAGAAATTTACGGTAATTGTAGTAATACTTTCCTGACTACTTATATTTGCTACATCAGAAACTGGGTAAGTCTTATAAAGTTCTCTTATAAAGCCAACTGCTTCCCTTGCATCTCCGATTATAGAAACTTTAAATTCTAATTTAGGATATTTAGACTCAACTGCCGCTTCGAGCTCAATATTTTGAAATTGATAATTTTCTATTTGTGTTCCGGAAAGAGCAGCTGCGGTAGAAATTCCATTTAATATTTGCTCAAAGTTTTTACCAGGAGGGAGTGCATTTGAAACAATTTTTATTTTGGAATCTAACTCATCCGAATCTTCTGAAAGAACTATCTTCTCTGTTTCTTGAATTTTTTTTAATATCTCGTTCTCAGAGTCAATTGCCTGTTTTCTTGATGGAAATGAAAGAATTTGGGGAAGCAGGAATACAAAAAATAGTAAAAGAGAAACAGAGATTGCTAAAACAGGAACTAAATATTCTTTATTTTCGTAGTAATAAAGCATTAATCTATCCTGACTAAATTTTTTATTCATATTAATTCAACGCTAGCTTCATCGAATACCCATCATCACCAGAGGAAAGCTCAGTCATCCTGATTGATGTTATTTTTTTAGATTTTGTAAGATCAAGTAAATAATTTAAAAAAGTATCCAACTCAAGAAGAGAATTTGAACTAACTCCTAAGATAACTCCACTTTCGTCAATTTCAAATTCTTCTATGCTAATTCCTGATGAGAAATTCTTAAATATAAGTTCAGTTTTATCATGATATTTTTTTCTTTCTGAAATTATTGCGGACAAATCTTCGACCCTTTTATGAAGTATAAATATCTTGGACGTAGTCTCATCATAAGCTGACAGTGCCTCAATAATTTTATTTTGCTGACCTTTAACGTAATTAACGGAAAATCTTAAATTTATTAAAAACAATAAAACAGATGAAACAGCCACGGCAATTAATATGGCAAATGAGATAGTTTTTACCTTCTTAAGCCTTAAATCTTTCGCGCTTTCCGAGGTTTTCTTATTTACTAGATTTATATCAATGCTCATAGTCTCGCAGGCTGAGCCCTACTGCAATTGAATAGTCAGGGGCTTTATCTAAAATCTCTTTAGGAACGCCGTTCGGATCTAAAAATCTCCATGGGTTTGCAACAACCGCCTCAATCCCTGAGCTGTTCGCAAAATAGGCATCAATCCCTGGAAGCTTTGCACTTTCTCCAGAAAGAATTATTTGTTCAATTCTTGAATCTTTATATTTTTGCGAGTAATAAATTATGGCTTTTTTAACCTCAGAAAGGATAGAAGACATAATTGGCTCTGTGGCAGCCCCGATTCGTTGCCCTAATGGCCCTTTTGCGATTCCATAAGTTGTTTTGTATTCTTCCGCTTGTACGCTCGATAACCCAAAATCTGCAGATATTGCGCGATTAATTGCTGATCCTCCAATCGGCAGAGAATAGGTGAATACTAAATCATGACCAATAACAATTGCCAAAGATGTGCTAATCGCACCTATGCTTACAATTATTGATGGTGTAACCGCATTTGGAGAAATAAAAGCAGTTAGCGCTCTAACACAGGAAATTATTTCGGTTTCCATAGTGCTTATGGAAAGACCCGCCATAGACATAATTTTCTGATATTTTTTTACAATTAGACTTGGCGCACCTACCATTAGAACCTCCATTTTTTCATTTGACTGAGGCTTTGCAGATCTCCTAATAACGTTCCATGACAGGGAAACATTTGCCAGAGGGATAGGAATATACTGCTCTGCCTCCCAATAGATAGCAGATGCAAGTTCGCGATCTGAAAGATAAGGCATTTCTACAACTTTTGTGTAAACTTGATTTTCGGGAAGCGCTACATTTACATTTTTTGTTGAGATTCCAGCGTCACTTACTGCCCTATGTATTGCCTGGGCCATTTCTTCCTCGTCCACTGGAGATTCAGAAAGCATTCCCTTGGCTGGAGTAGGCACAACTATGCAAGCATTAAGTCTAAAAGCATTCTTATCTACTCCTAACTCTACAGCTTTAATTGTAGATATTCCGATATCTAAACCGAAGGATTTTTTATTCATACGCTATTGGGTTTGGAAAAGATTATAAGGAAAATATTCAATAGGAATTTTTGGGTATCCTTTAAATACTCTCACTGATCTCTTCGTATTTCCACTCGTTCCCACTGAATCAATGATATGTCCTTGAGACGGAAAATCGGGTCCAGATAAAACTCTTGCGCCCATTACAGCATTAGCATAAAGAGGAATTACTCTTACAATGTACCCTTGAGCTACGTTTAGATCAAATGCCTGACTATACACCTTTCCATCTGCTGTTCGCTCAGCATCACTTAAATTAGTAGGGGGATTTATAAAACCATTTCCGCGGCTTGGACATGGATCATAGGCAACTCTGGCCATGGAAGAAGAATTTTTATTAGCTCCATAAATATAAACAGCTTCTATTGCTGGATTTATGTTTGCTCCTGTTGTGCTACAGCTAGAACCAGCACCATTATCATCCCAAAGTATTCTTAATGTACCTATCCATGGAGTACCTGTAAAGTTAGGATAAGCCGTAAGCCATATATCTGCCCCATCATCTTTTAAAACCTGATTTCCTCCATTTAACTTAAACTGAGATCCTTTAATCGGAGTAGCTTCAGCGCTAAAACCCGAGTCATCTGAAAGCTCATTTGCAAGAGTTGCGGGATTTTTTTGTTGTATTAACTGCTCGACTCCTGCCTCAGCTGCAGAAAGTGCTTTTTGCGAATTTGCCTCTTCCGTAGTAACATTTGTGTTAGTTATGCTTCGGGACACTGCAGATAGTCCGACAGTTAGGGAAACAACAGCTGCTAATACAACAATAAGAAGAATTTGACCCGCTTGTCCCGCAAAATTTTGAGGAATTTTGTGCGGTGTTTGGCTTTCTTTTTTATTAAAAAGGCCCATACTTTAAGACTAACAATGATGCGTGGCTATGTCAACTCAGAGGTTTCTCATTTTCACACTTGTTGAGAAATATATTTCGGTTTTTTTCTGGTCCGTTGTTCCCACGTTAAAGAGTGCAAAACTGATTCCCAAAACGGGAGGCACAATTTCGCTTTCCTGTAAGCAGGTAATAGCGCATGAACCCTCACTAATTCCCACTTTATTTTTATCGATAAGGGAAGATGTCCCGTTCATTATATCTGTGTCGGTGCATGAAAGGGTAACTATTTGAGTATTTGCTCTAACTCTCACGTAATTATATTTCTCACCTCCTGAAAAACTGCAATTATTAACGTAATCTACGCCGTTCTGACTTACTCCCTGAAAAGACTCAGCAAATTGAATAGTACGCGTCATTCGACTCAGAGCACTATTACCATTCTGTCTTACGTCTTCTGAAATAGTGCTTTTAGTGATCCCTGTAAAAGATGAAACAAGAATAGCAACCACAACTGTAGTAGTTGTAATAATTATGGCAATTGAGACTAGCATCTCAATTAAAGTAAAACCTTTTGAATTTTTTTTAATCATGGGTTTTCAAGCTGTTCTAGGTCACTTAAGCAAGTATTTAGCGCTACTTTATGACAATACTCTCCGTCAGTGCACTTAGCGTCAGTCCAACTTACCTCTGACGTAACAAAAGTAGAATTAAGCACTTCACATGCTCTTCCTCCAGTTGGGTTATTCCCTCCAGCATGATTTATCCTAATAGTTTTCAAAAAATCTCCATCTCTACAAAATAAATCTTCATTAGTCAGTAGTTCTCCTTCGGAGCTTGGACAATATTCAATATTATCATCAAGCGCTCTAAATGCAGCATAATCTGAAGTTTTCATATATCTCGCTATATCTAGTCCTTCCTGGGCAAGCTGGGTTGCCTGATTTTGATTCTTAGTAAAAGTGGAGTTGCTTAATGCAGTAGTGACCGCAATTACAACCGCAGTAATTATTACAACTGCGAAAGTTAAAGCCAATAAAGACTCTATGAGAGTGCTACCCTTATTTGTTAAGAAAATATTAAATTTCATTTAATTACTCCCGACGAGTTTATTTCTATTGACTCTATTCGCGATCCGCTTCTTAAATTAACTGTTGCTGCGGAATTTACAGTAGCCGGATGAAGTAAAAATCTTACTGGAGTAGCTGGCGGAGAATTAAAACTTACACCTTTTGAAAGAAAAACAGTTTTTACAACAGGCATAATCGTAACCACTCCACTAGTACACACCTCCTCTAAAGTATAGGAATCAGGATCAGTAGTAGTATTAAATCTAACTTGATAACCAACTAAAATTCTCCCTCTCTGTTTACACTGGATTGTAACAATTACCTGAGCTTGAGATTTAGCTTTTGCTTCATTTAAGCTATTTTTTAATGCGTCTTTTGAAATATTTAAACTTTGTTTTTTACTAAACTGACTAAATCCCACCAAAGACCCGATAGACAACAATAAAATTATTGCCATAGAAATAAGAACTTCGACTAATGTAAATCCCTTAAGTGAGTTCATGGATTTGTTACGAACATATATGAAGAACCTGATGCGCATCCGAGATAAGAAGGAGGTGTACCTGTGGTTCTGTCCGGGTCATTTGATTTTTCTAAACACGCATAAATCCTGTAGCCACTGGTTACTCCACAAGTACTTGATGTGCAATAGTAATAATGTGCACTTGATCTTGGATCCTTAGGAACAGTCTGAAGATAGGTTGCCTGTACGTAAGTTGGGTTATCCACGAGAGAGGTGTTTGATGGATTATTTGCCACGTCATATCCAATATCAGAATTGTCGGGATAAATTCCTTGATCTGCTCTATAAAGCTCAAGAGCCGCCTGAATTTGTTTTAGATCTGATTTTCTCTTAGAGTCCCTGGAACTCTTAAGCTGTCCAGCCGGATCAAGAATTGTAATTAATCCTCCTGCGAGAACTCCAATAAGAGCAACTACAATAATAATTTCGACAAGCGTAAAACCTTTAGATTTTAATAAAAGAGGGGAAGTATTTTGGGAATTAAATTTTGTGAAAAATAAAAAGATATCAGAGCACCAGTTATCAAAAATGGACCGAATGGAACCCCTTGCTTTAATGACTTTTTCTTCCATAAAATAAGTATGATCCCTAGGGCTCCACCTGTCAAGAACGCTATATATAAAGCTAAAAGTGTACCAGGAAATCCTAAAACCAGACCTAATAAAAATGCAAACTTAACATCTCCAAATCCCATACCTTTTCCCCGAGTAAGTAAAAATATACCTAGGAAAAACAGGAAAGCACCGACTGCTGAAAACATATGATTTAAGATTAATGAATTTAGATTTAGGAAAAGATAAACGAGCGTAACTAAAACAGAAGGAAAAATTATCTTGTCAGGTATTATCCCGTACTTTAAATCTGCAAAGAAAATCACGATAAAAGACGAAACTATAATTAGTGAGTAAATGGTAAGTAATATCTGGTCAACGGTAAATGGTAAATGATAATTGGTAAATGGTAAATGGAATAATGTAAAAGCAAACATTACTCCCGTTATAATTTCAAGCAACGGATATTGAAAAGATAATTCTGCTTTGCAGAATCTGCATTTTCCTCTCAGATAAATAAAAGAGAGAAGGGGAATAAGATCATACCACTTAAGTTCTCTCTTACAGGATTCGCAGTAACTTCTTCCTGTTATTTTTTCATTTCGAGGCAAGCGGTCAATAAGAACATTCAGGAAAGAGCCAATAAACAAACCAATAAGAAAGACAAAAAAAATGCTCACCTAAGTGAGCATAATTAATTCCTCTCGATTCGTCAAGTTAAGGACAAGTTGTAATCATTGCAGCACCAAAGCATGATTTACCTCTTGCTGAATCATATAAAAATCCAGGAGTAGTAGTATATTTTTTAGATTGTAGACTTGCAACACGGATCGTAAATGTATTCGTTGCAGCTCCAGAGTAAGTATATACGTATGTATAATTAGTGTTCGGTGCCGTTGGCATACTTACTGCTGCAGCTGCAGCTGCTTGGCCAGCAGGATAAACACCATTATTTGTAGAAATCGCCCATTGCTCAATCTTCGAAGCTGTCTGGCTTACATCATTGATAGCTCTCGTGTCATTTCCTTGCCTTAGTTTTTCAGCTGGATCAATAGCGAGTAAAAGTCCTCCAGCTAAAATACC
>CAYIUZ010000039.1:0-6907 GCA_964366705.1 uncultured Gammaproteobacteria bacterium
GGAGATAGGAATAGTACGGAAATTGTGAATAAATGGTCAAGATAATTAAAGATATCTGGAGTAAAAATTGAACCAGAGACCGTAGCTAAGTCAGAAGGTGCATTATCTTTACCAGGCTTTTCTATAAGAACATCTGCTTCAATTACCCCATCTTCGATCATTTTTCCGCCTGCAAATCCATACCTTTTATAATCCTCATCACTTTTCGCTCTGATGCTGCCCATAACGGATGAGCCATATCTTTCATAAAGATCAATCATTTGTTTAAAACGCGAAGGACTTGCAACTATAAAATCATCTGAAAATGTGTAAATAAATGGCTCATCGCCTATCAGATGACGTACGTTAATTAAAGGAGTACCATTCCCGTAAGGCCCTTTTTGCCTCACATAAACGAAATTTGCGAGTTTAGATATTTTTTCTACCTGTTCTAAAAGAGGTGCTTTTTTCTCTCCCCCGGCTTTTAGATTTTCTACAAGATCTTTACTTGCAGCATCAAAATGATCCTCAATTGTCCTCTTGTGATATCCAGTGACTAGAATAATATCTGTTATTCCTGCATCCACTAATTCCTCTACTACAAATTGAATAACTGGTTTATCGACGAGTGGTAACATTTCTTTAGGCATCGCCTTTGTCTGTGGCAAAAATCTAGTACCAAAGCCCGCTGAAGGAATAACTGCTTTTCTAATTTTCTTCATATTCTGCTTTCAGTCTACAGACTACAGCTTTAAGCTTTTTATTAGAGCGTTAATTTTTATAACTAACTCGTTCGTCTGTTTATAGATTATATCAAAATCTTCTTTAGCAATATAGTTCTGGTCAAGTGAAATATAAAAACCAGTTATAAGCTCTTCGCAAGAACCGATAGCCATTCTTAAAAACCTTCTGAATTCAGGATCTGATTTTTTATCTGACCCTTCTGCTATATTAAGAGCAATTGAAACCGCTGCTCTCCTTATTTGATTTGTTAGTCCAAACCTTTCATCAGCTGGAAAAGATTTAGTAATTTTATAAACAGTACTTACAAGCTCTCTCGCATCTTGCCAAACTGTAAGCTTTTCAAATCGAAAGGACATAGTACTGCTAACAGCATACGGTCTACCGACTGCGGCAGTCAAGCGTAGAACGGTAATTTGCAAGCTGTAGTCCATTTGCAGTTCTTCCCGTAGACTGTAGTCCGAAAGCTGTTTGCAATTTTGCGCTTTACACTAAGCGCAAAATTTGATAAAATATTTGACATATCCGCCAAAATTGGGCGGATTTAAAATAAATGGCAACAACGCCTATCACTTTTACAAAACAAGCAATAGATGAACTTAAAAAAGTAACTTGGCCTACTAGAGACGAGGTAATTAGATTAACTGTAGCGGTGATAGTAATTAGTGCAGTAGTAGGTCTTTTCCTTGGAGGAATTGACTTTGTTCTAACAAAAACATTAGAAACATTACTTAGTCGATAGCAAACAGACTATGGACTACAGCTGTAGACCGAGGACTGAAAGCGGAAAGCAGAATTTATGGACGATAATAAAAAACACCTGTCAACCGAAGCAGATGAAACTGCGAAGGTGGAAGAAAAAGAAGAAGCTTTGGAAGAAGCCGAAATTAACGCGGAGGAAAAGGAAGGATTAACAGAAGAACAAATTAAAGAAGATACTACAATGGTGAAGACTCCAGATTTATCAGACGACCAACTTGAAACAAAAGAAACTCCAGAAAGTCTAACAGAAGACCAAATCAAGGAAGACACAGAAATGGCTCCGGTTGAAAACCCAGATGAGGAACTTGAAAAAGCAAAGCAAATTTTAAACGCCGGAGACAACGTTAATGCCAGATGGTATATCGTTCACACTTATTCTGGGCATGAAAATAAAGTTGCAAAATCTATCAAGCAAAGAGTTCAATCTTTAGGATTTGAAACCAGAATTTTTGACATAATTGTTCCTACTAGAAACACTATTAAAGTCTCGCAAGGTAAAAAAGAAACTGTTAAAGAAAAAATATTCCCAGGTTACGTTCTTGTAAAAATGGTCCTTGATGATGAGTCATGGCTACTTATCAGAACCACTCAGGGAGTAACTGCATTTATCGGAGCTGGCAATAAACCTACTCCAATCTCAGAAAAAGAAGTTGAAGCTATTCAGAAGTTTATGGACGCAGATGAACCACTTTACAAAACAGCGTTTACAATTGGTGAAGCTGTAAAAATTGTTGACGGACCATTCTCAGACTTCCTAGGAACAATTGATAATATTGACGAAACAAAAGGAAAACTCAAGGTATTGGTAAGCATTTTCGGTCGCGAGACACCAGTAGAACTAGACTTTTTACAAGTAAATAAACTATAATTCAAAAACTTGATTGATCTGGGAGACTTTTAGTCGTTTGGACCAGTAGATAAGATAGATAAGCTTAAAGGCTTCCCTCTTCTCTACTCCCCAGATACAAACAGACTACTGACTACAGCTGTAGACCGTAGTCCGAAAGCAGAAAGCATATAAATGGCTAAGAAAATTAAAACAATTATAAAAATTAATATTCCAGCGGGCTCGGCTACGCCTGCGCCACCTGTTGGAACTGCATTAGGTCCTCACGGACTTCCTATCATGGAATTCGTGCAGGCTTTTAATGAAAGAACAGCTGAGCTAAAAGGAAATATTATTCCGGCAGTTATTACAGTTTATGAAGATAGAACTTTTTCTTTCATAACTAAAAAACCACCTATGTCAGAACTTATTAAAAAGGCAATTGGCAGAGGCGGCGCAAATAATCCAGGAAAAGAAGTTGCTGCAACTCTTACAAAATCACAAGCTGAAGAAATCGCAAATACGAAGTTGGAAGATCTTAACACAACAGATCTTCCTCAAGCAGTAAGTATCGTAAAAGGAACAGCAAGAAGTATGGGAGTCAAAGTCGAGTAACTAGATAATAGAAACTAGTTACTAGTATCTAATAACTAATATCTAAATTATGGGAAAAATTAGAGTAAAAACATTAGGAGACACCGAGCTGGAACTAAAAGATAAAGCTGAGCAAGAAACAAAAAGAGCTGCTCGCCTGGCAGAGACTGAGCGCAGCGATGGCGAACAGGAAAAAAAAGCCCGCGAAGATTCTGCAGAGCAGAATTCTGAATCATCTGATGTCAACGATCAAACCGAACCCACAGCACAAACAGAAGCTGCGAAAAATTCAGATGCTCCGGAAAAAACAAAATCCTCCTCTGGAGGAAAAAAGAAAAAAGAAAAGTTTATTAAGAAAAAAGTTAGATCGCTTGCTTATAAGACTAAGCTCATGGAAATAGAAAAAAATAAAGTCTATCCCCTAACTCAAGGAATTGAACTTTTAAGAAAAGTCAAGATCGCTAAATTTGATGAAACAGTAGAGCTTCATATTAATACAACAGAAGCAGGAATTAACGGAACTGTAAAACTACCACATGGAACAGGAAAAGAAATTAAAATCGCTATCGCAGATGATGCGGTTCTTGCAGAAGTTGAAAAAGGAAAAATTAATTTCGATGTATTAATCGCAAGTCCTGACATGATGCCAAAACTTGCGCGTGTAGCAAGAGTTCTTGGTCCAAAAGGACTAATGCCAAATCCTAAAAATGGGACTATTTCCCAGAATCCAGAAGAAGCAGCAAAAAAATTCCAGGGTGGTCAAATAGGATTTAAAACAGAAAGCAAGCTTCCGATAATTCATTTAAGCGTTGGAAAAACTTCTTTTGAAGACAAACAGCTTGAAGAAAATATTAAAACAATTATTGCTGCAGTTAAAAGGGGCAGAATTAGAAACATAACTCTCAAAAGCACAATGAGTCCAGGAATCAGAATCCAAGCCTAAAAATGAGACCAGATGTCGAAGCTTATAGAAGAAGAGCTGCCGAAATTTTAGGTCAAGCCTACCAAAGAGCCACACAAACAAGAACAGGTCTCGAAGCAACAGCTATTAGACCTATTGCCTCTGCTGCAGATAGCTATATTATAAAATATTGACATCCTGGATGTGATAATCTAAGCTGATTTTATGTCGGCAATTTTTAAGCATAAATACTTCGCTTTTGCATTAGCAATAATGATCGTAACCCTCCCGTTAATCCTAATCATAATGCAGCAGCAGCAAGAAATAAGAGGAAGAGCTCAAGCATCAACCACCCTTTCTTTTATCCCCTCCACTACATCTTCTACCCCGATTATAAAAAAAGTGGGAGAACCTCTGAGTCTGGATCTAATGGTAAATCCAGGTGTAAATCTAGTCTCTTCAATAAAAGTTGAGATTACTTATGACCCGACAAAACTTAGACCTTCCGAAGCTAATCCGCTATCCATTAATCAAACAATTTTTCCCACAATAATAGAAGGACCGATATATTCTGACGGAAAAATTCAGGTAGTTTTATCTGTGGGCCCTGATCTTTCAAAAGCTGTTGGTCAAATCAACCGAGTTGCGACTTTGAATTTCGACACTATTGCCAACTCAAGTCAAACATTGGTTTCTTTCGGGGTTAACACATCAATTTCATCTGTTGCCCTAAATGACACAAGCAGCGAAAATGTGCTTTCAACCACCTCTCCCGCATATATAAAAATCTTTAAAACATCAAAGGGATCCCGCAAATAAACAAGCTAAATTGACTTCCTGTCTTCTCTTTTCTATGCTTAAGCTATGCATATAAATGGAAGAAAAATATTAATAGGCTTTATTATCCTTCAAATACTTTTACTACCAATCTTTCTTATTGCTGCAAAAAAACAGCAAGAAACAAGAGGGAGAGCCGCTATTACAAGAGACCATATGATTTTAGGCATCTCACTTCCGTATGGCAGAGCCAGTAAAGACATTAATACCGATTCAGCAATTGCGGAAATAGAAAAATTCGCTTCCCCTGTATCTTCTGGCGGGGTTGGCAAATATCCAGCTTCCTATTCAATTTGGACAGATTTTTCTGAAGGGAATTGGCGATATGGATCGAGATCTAAATTCCCAAATCAAAAACTTTTAAATTATCTCCATTCAAAAGGTATTACTCCAATGATTTTTATGATTCCCGTTGGTCCTGACATGACTAGAAACGGAGGCACACAACAAAGCGCTCAAAAATACAGTAATCAATCTATCGCAAATGGATCATTTGATGCTTATTTTATCGAATGGGCAAATGAGGCTAAAACATATGGCAAGCCTGTGATTCTAAGATATGCCTGGGAAATGAATGGCAATTGGTTTCCCTGGTCACCCTATAACGCTAATGTAAACGGGCTGAATTATTATGACGTCGGAAACACGCCTGAAAATTATGTAACTGCATGGAGACATATTTACAACTTAATAAAACCAATTGCGCCAAATGTTAAATTTTTCTGGTGCCCCGGAGGAAATGAAGGAGGCGTTACTTATATGAAACGTTTTTATCCAGGCAAGAGTTATGTCGATTATGTAGGATTTGATACATATAACTGGAATCCTGCTAGAACCACCAATAACCCTGCATTATCGTCAGTTTATGCTGGACCTATCGGAAATATACGTGAAGTGGTAACAGGAAGCAGAACGTCTCTTTCTACTAAGCCTATCATAGTAGGAGAAACAGGCTTGTTGGTTAACAATACCTTGCGTGCTGAAAAATTAGATTTTGGTGCAATTTATAATACATATCCAGATCTATCGGGAATAATTTATTTTGACGTTGATGTGAATTATTTATTTGGCGTAAGTGCAGAACCAGGAATTAATTGGAGACTTTCTGGTAAATCAGACAATCCTGCAGTAACCACTCAAGGTGTAGATTTAAGACCCAAATATGGCAACTTTGCTGCCCAAGCAAAATTTATGGGTAAATTTAATCCCGAATATGAATCAAATCCTGCTACTGTAAATACACCTACACCAGTATTATCGCAAATTATTTCTCCTACCAAAACCCTTACGCCAACTCCCAAACCCACCTTAACCCCATCTCCAACGCCTACAAAAAAACCAACCCCTACTCCAACCAGAATTATTACACCTACACCAACACGCATACCAACAGGAACTCCAACTCCTACAATATCTGCAGGAACTACTGCATTAAAATTTGCGAGTGTAAAACTACACGGAATAGGAAAAGGTGGAGATAACACAAATCCAATTTCTTTGGGAAATCAAAATCCTTTAACAACAACACGGTTACTTAATATTGAAATTTTTAATTCTTCAGGTAATTTAGTCAACAGTAGTCAAGGAGATATTACTTACAATAATACTACTGGAGATTTTTCTGGAAATATTATTCTTCCTACAAATTTCCCTACTGGATCTTATACAGTAAAAGCAAAAAGTAATAAATATCTTAAAAGACAGCTTACTGAAATTATAACCATAAATAATGGATCAACTAATCAAGCTCCAGCTCTAACTCTAATTACGGGAGATGTAAATTCTGACAATCAACTGAATATTCTTGATTTTAATATACTTATGGACTGCTATAGCGACTTACTGCCTGCAAAAAACTGTAGTGATCCAGCTAAAAAAACACAAGCCGACCTCTCTGATGATGGGAAAGTAAATTACGATGATTATACTCTTTTTCTACGAGAACTCTCTGTTGTAACCGGAGATTAAGATTCATTGACAAAGCTAAATATATTTCATATTGTTATACTGTATGGAGAATTTCCTGAAGCACAAGCTGATTTTAGTTACCATCGCAATTCAGCTTGTTGCACTCCCTGTTATTTTATTTGCAGTAAAACAAAACCAAGAAACAAGAACTCAAGCATCAGCCTCAACTACTCTCTCTTTTTCCCCAATTTCAACCTCTAGCGCTCCTTATTCTATAAACATAGGTCAGGAATTTCCAGTAGATATAGTACTAACTCCAAACGAAAATTTAATTTCTTTAGCGAAATTAGAAATAAATT
>CAYIUZ010000040.1:0-6887 GCA_964366705.1 uncultured Gammaproteobacteria bacterium
CAAGCTGCTCTTCCGCTCTTTTTTGGGCGATGTCACACAAAAAATCATATCTTGTAACCATCTGAAGGTTGTGTGCTTTTCTATAGTCATTCATAGCAATATTTAATTCTTCACTTGTTGCCATCCTTGGGTCTGGTGGCAAATTTATTTTAGTTATGTGATCATCTACTTTCTCAACCGACCAGTCAAATGGAGGTTGAGTCGGAACAATTTTAATATTTTTCTCAATAATTGATTCGTCATTTCGAAAATAAAACCTCTTCGAAACATTAGTATTATTTGCATTGAACATAAAGAATAAGAAAAGAAAAAATAAAATAAAAAACTTTGAAAAGTGAGGTGTAGAGACGCGCATTTTTTTCATATTAAAATACTAGTACGCGGGTATTCATCGGGGCCCATTCATAAAGCCACTTTGAAAATGCGACTGGCTGATTAACGCATCCGTGACTGACTTTAGTGCCGAATTTATTGTGCCAAAAAGCCCCATGAAGAGCATAAGCTCCATGAAAGTACATTATATAAGGGACATCTTTTAGAAAATACCTTGGATAAGGCGGATAGTAACCGCTCATATTTCCCTTTTCAATTTTTTTATAAATCCTAAAATCTCCTTTAACAGTCGGTGTGTAGTACATCCCGGTACTCACCGGACTTTGGTTCACAAGCCTTCCCGCGTCCCATGCGTAAAGCATTTGCTTAGTAGTGTCAACTGTAATTAATTTTTCAGAGGTAATTATTTGAGCATTAGCCGGAGCTACAATCACTAAGAAGGTAAACATAGCTGTGAAGAGTAGCAGGAAAAATCTTTTCACCGTTTAATCGTATCAGAAAATTTAGGATTGAAAAAGAAGACTATTTTATACTTACTAATTCCACTTCAAATACTAGGGGAGTATTTGGCGGAATTGATCCTACCCCATTCGGTCCATATGCTAAATCTGACGGAATTAAAAGCTTCCTCTTACCGCCTACTTTCATTCCCACTAATCCTTGATCCCATCCAGCTATAACTTCTCCAGCTCCCACATTAAAGCTAAAGGTTTGATTTCTATCATAAGAACTATCAAACTTCTTTCCATCTAGGAAAGTCCCAAGGTAATTTACTTCTACTGTATCTCCTGTTTTTACCTCTTCACCTTGTCCTACTTTTATGTCCTCAATTGTAAGTTGTGTTACGTTTTGCATAGCTTGTGGTACCTGAGTGGGAGCAGCTGTCGCTCTCTGGGATTGCATTCCTATTGGACTTTCGCTTTGAGACACAACTGCCTCTGGATTTCCAAAATTAGAAAGTTCCTGTTTTGCTTTCTCCGAAGCCTCAGGCGTAATATTATTCTTTGTGTATACTACCACACCGCCGACAATTAAAAAACAGATAATTCCAAATATTATAATTCGCGGGTTTAGCATATTCATAAAAAGAGATTATAATAAAAATTTTACTTGTTGCATAGTGTGTTATAATATTTTTCCGATGATTAAAACTGCTCTCTTAGGTCTTCTGTTCTTGATAATTACTTCACCAGCTTATGCTGAAACTAGAGCAAATGTGAATATTGTTAACAACGTTAATTCTCCATCAAGCACAAAAATCGAAACTACAACTGATATTACTGTTGAGACAAATGGTAAAGTTACAAACTATAAATCTGAAGAGCCTGGAAGCATTGAGGTAAATGCTGTAAATGACAATCACATAATTAAAGTTAATGGACAAGTCATTCAGGTAACTGGGGCAAACAATAACCCTAATACTTCCCAGACTCCAACTCCCACGATCGATGAAGACAAAAATAATAATAACATTAATGATAATTTAGAAAAATCAATTGAATTCGTAGAGAGAGAAAAAAGTTTTATACAAGTAATTGAGGACCTAGTTAAGAAAGTTTTTTCCGTGTTTGGCTAGATCTAAATATTAAATAATAAACTACTGGAATAAATAAAAGCATTATAGTTCCCGAGAAAGTAAGACCTGCAATAATTGCTCCCCCAAGTCCTCTCCACAATGGATCAGATAATGTAATTGGCGTAAGACCTAGGATAGCTGTTAAAGAAGTAAGGGCAATAGCTTCTAGCCTACTAGCTGCTCCTTCTGCGATTCCTTCGATGAAAGTCATTTTTGTTTTTTCGTTTGCTTGAATCTTGTCTACGATTAAAATCGAATTTTTAACAACGATCCCAAATAAAGCAAGTACACCAATTAATGCTGGGAAAGAAAGAGGAGTATTGGTCAGAGCAAAAATAATAAATACTCCGGAAATTGAAAGCGGAATTACCAATAAGACAATGAAAGCCTTTCTAAATGATGAGAACTGAAGCACCATGGTTACTAGAATCAAAAGGAAAGAAAGAACCATCGCGGTTAAAATCGAATTAACAGATTCCTGATTTTCTTCGTTAACTCCTCCAGTTTTCCATGAATATCCAGAAGGATAATCTAAGGTATCTGCATATTGTTCAAGTTCTTTGTTCACATCCTGAATTGAGTAACCTTGTGATACAGATGCAGTCACAGAGACCGTTTTTTTAGCATCTTCACGCGTTATTAATGTAGGGCTTGTTGCTAACTCCAGTCTTCCTAGTAACGTTAAGGGAATTTGTTCACCTGTAATAGGGTTAGTGATTAGAAGCTCGTTAATATTCTCAACAAATTGAGTATCATTTGAAAACCTGAGTGTTATATCTTCTTCAGAAGAGTCTTCTGCGTCAAACTTTACGCTTGATAGCTCAAATCCACTAGCATAAGTTCTAAGTGTTAAACCAATTTGCTCTGAAGAAACTGAATTTTCTGCTAATTTCTGTTTGTCTGGAATAAATGTAATTTTACTTATTCCAGTTTTTATTGATTTATTTATATTTGTGGCACCGGGTGTAGATTCTAGATACCCAACAATCTCATCAGCATACTTATCTAAAAGTGATAGATCATTTCCAAGTAATTTTATTTGAACGTCTGCTCCAACAGGAGGACCTCCGCTTGCTTCATTTACAGAAAACTTTCCTTTAGAGTAACCTGAAAACTGATTTCTCAAATCTTCTGCTATTTCAAATGAGCTTCTTTCTTTATCTTCTTCAAAAACTAAAGTATATAGAAAACTATTTGCCGAAGCATCTCCTGCACCACCAAATTCATCAGGAGCCTGTCCAAGATTAAGTGAAACTGTTTCCAAATCATCCTGTTTTTGAAGCTTTGAAAAAATCTGAAGGGCTTCCTTTTTAGAAGTTTCTACATTTGTTCCTGCTGGAAGCTCTACAGATACGCCTAACTGATTAGAGTCAGTCTTAGGAAAGAATTCATTCTTAACAAATCCAAAAGGAACTAATAAATAAGAAAATATAGAAAAAATAACTACCACGATAACTGTTGTTCTAAGCCATCTTTTTGAAGAAAGAATTTTTGTAATTATTTTTTGATATCTAATTGATAATATTTCAAAGCTTATAAGTCCCTGATCAAAATATTTTCTATATTTTCTGGATGGTTTAGTAATTTTATTGTCAAAACCTTTGAAAGCAGTATCTCTAAGTTTATATAGAAGAAATAAGAATATTCCAAAGATTATAAATTCAATGAGTAATAATGGTGTTCTACCGGAAATAGCAATTAGAGCTCCTGCTAAACTAAGGATAAACAGAATTCCGAGTAATACTATTACTCTTTTTGGTGCTTTTGGTTTTAATAGATAAGCTATTACAGGAAGGGTTATGAACATTGCCACAAAGAATGATGCTATAAGAGTCGACGATACAACTATTGGAATCGGCTTAATGAATTCTCCGATTATTCCTCCAGATAGAAGAAGAGGTATGAAAGCCCAGACCGTAGTTAGAGTTGTAGTAAAAATCGGAATGATAAAATCCCGCCAGACTAAAAGTCCGGCCTCCTGTGGAGTGAATTTTCCCGATCTGTAATACGCAGTCATTGCAGAAATAACTACAATTGTGTCATCAACTAATAGTCCCAGGGCTAAAAGAAGCGAGAAGAAGGAAATAAATGACAGTGCAACTCCGAAAAAATTCATTATTCCAAAAGTAATTAAAAAAGTTAAAGGAATTGAAATGGAAGCGACAACTGCTTGTCTGATTCCCAAGAAAACAAACAACGCGATGAAAACTAAAGCAATAGTTAAAAGGAAGTCTCGAATCAGTTCATTAAACTGATCATCAATTTCCTTAGATACATCAGATGTAGTAAAAATGCTAAACTGTCCTTCATACTGATCTAAAACTTCTCCTGCTACTTCTTTAGCATCCTCTGCAGTCGCACTAATATTGGCATTTTCTGTTTTAAAAATTGAGAAGCTTACAGCTTGCCCTGCTGGATTCTTATGATCTGCTACGAAACTTTGAAGCTGAGAAGGCTTAGATCTTTTAGAAACTGTCGCAATATCAGAAAGATTTACAATTGAGCTTCCAGTGTTAACCTTTATATTTCTGATGTCATCGATATTTGTTATTGTTGGGTTTATGCTAAGGGTAAAACTTGATGAGTCTGTTTTTAAAGTACCGGCTGGAAAAGACTTTGAAGCATTTGATAGTGCACCTATCAGAGTCTGGGGATTAAATCCATAAGTGGAAATTGCCTCAGGCTTTAATATTATCTGAATCTCCTGCTCTTCAAGTCCTGAAATTCTTACCTGATCTACTGTGGAAATAGCCTCAAGCCTATCTCTTAATGTTTTAGAAAACGTAATTAGAGAAGCTACATCTCCAGACTTACTTGTTAATGAAAAGCTCCATACGGGAAACTGCTCAAAGTCTACTTTGGTAGTATTTGGCTTTTGTGCATCAGCGGGTAATGTGACAGAATCAACTGCTGTTTTTGTGTCGCTTGCTGCCTTATCAGCATCAGTTCCTGTGTTAAATTCAATCTGGATAAGGGAAACTGAGTCCCTAGAAGTAGAGGTAAAAGTTTTAATATTTGCTACACCTGCTATTTCATCCTCTAATGGATCTGTAACAAGTGACTCTACGTCTGCGGGATTTGCACCTGGTAAAACCGTCGATACAATAACATAAGGAATTTTAATTTCCGGATTAAGCCTGCGTGGAATACTCTTATAGCTAAAAGCTCCAAAAGTTATGATTATGATAAGAAGTAGAACTAAAAGTCTTGGATTGGCTAAGTACTTAGCTTGTATAGATGCCGCTAATTTTTTATCAAAGTGAAGATGCTTAAGATATGATGCATGTTTCATTCAATTAATTACTAGTCTTGACTGGATCTCCCTGGATTACATTTCTATTAAGAATTACTTGATCCGATTCCGTTAGACCATTTGTAACTTCTACAAATCTTCCCAGTACTTGTCCCAGATTTACTTTTCTGCTTTCAGCTTTTCCATTCTTAACTACAAATAAATATGCTTGATCCTGTGTCTGGAAAACTGAATCGATCGGTACAAATGGAATTACTGATCCCGTATTTGGGAAGTCTATTGGAATTTCAATTGTTATGTAGCCTTTGTCAATCACGAGTGAAGCAAACTATGCAGGAATCGAATACTGCGCTGTGTAAAGTGATCCGTCAGTCGCTTCTTTAGAAACATAAAATGGTACTGATTCAAATGATTCGTTTCCTACATGAAGAGTTGATGCACTTGCTTGGCCAACACCTTGTGCAATTTCTCGATTTAAAAAAGCTACAGCGATGAGGCTTTCTGATGTCCCACTTACTTGAGCAATTGGCATTCCCGGAGAAAGAACCTGCCCTTCTCTTACAAAAATCCTCTCAACAACTCCCGCTACAGGACTTGCCGGATACATAAGTGATTCATTAATTTGAGCAAGAGTTAGACTAAGACGTGTTACTTCAAGATTAAGTCCTAGTGCTTTTTTCTGAATTTCAAGTTGTTTTAAAGCAATGTCTTTTGATAAATTTGAAATTTCAGCTGGAATCTTGTCAGTTGCGCCCGAGTATTCAGACACTCTAAGTCCTGCTTCCAACTGACTATTTCCAGACATAAGCTGGCTCCTTAATTGTTTTGTTTGAAGAATTGCCGCATCATTTGCACCACCCACATTTGATGCTTCTAAATCTGCCTGCTGAGCTTCTAGGGTAGTTAAGATTTCATTGTTTAAACCAATCAAGCTTCTGGCAGATTCCAAAGATTGATTGCTTATATTTCTAAGTTCATCCGCATTTTGATCTGATTTTTCAGCTAATTCTTTCTGCTTATCAATTAGCTCTACATTTGTTTTATAAGTATCTTTCGCATTTTTATACTGAGTCCCTGCAAGCTGACGCTGTACTGAAAAAACATTTCCTCCTTGATAATTTGTGGACATGGAAATTAAATTTGTACCAGCTCCCACAACTTGTCCCACTTCAACATTTATACTTTGAACTACTCCAGCTCCCAATGAAACAATTCTAATAATTCCTGATTTTTCAACTTGAGCTTGAACTGTAATTTTTGGAGACTGACCGATGGTATATACTTCGACTTTTTTTGTAGGAAGCGAGATTTCTGTGGCTGCAGTCTTTGGCTTGTTAATAACATTGCTGATTATGATAAGACCCAGAAGCATTAATAAAAGTCCTGAAAATGTAGTAACTGGGCGTTTTTCTGCGTGGCCAATAAACTTTTTATAGTAGGCTTTTCCTTTGCCGTTAACTGAATTTAAACGTGGAGATAGCCTTTTTCGCGTATTAAGATAATTTTTTCTAACAGTCTTATATAAGTTATTTGATAAATTCATTTTTGAGGGACAGAAGATTTCTTTTTCAGGCTAAGCGAGGTTTATCCTGAGCTTGGCGAAGGGCTAGATTATGTTTTAAACCTTATCGACACCCCAGGCCACGTGGACTTCTCCTATGAGGTTTCCCGGGCTCTAAAGGCCGTAGAAGGCTCTATTTTGCTGGTTGACTCTACCCAGGGGGT
>CAYIUZ010000041.1:0-6566 GCA_964366705.1 uncultured Gammaproteobacteria bacterium
ATGCTGAGCTAATCTCTGCAATTAATAGAAATGAACCAAATATAGAGCCGCCGTATGGTTTTAATAGAATAGTAAGAATTGAAAATTTTTCAGGAAATATTATTGATCTTTTAGGAATTAAATACGTTTTAAGTCTTTCGGAAATGAATGAAGAAGGTTTTGTAAAAGTTTTTGAGGAAGGAACTACTAAGGTTTATGAGAATGAAAATGTTTTGCCTCGTGCATTTTTCGTAAACAATGTAATTGTTTCAAATTCAAAACAAGAAACAATAGATTTAATGTTTGGTTCCAATTATAGTCCATCTCAAACCGCAATCGTTGAAGGTGAAATTAATTCAAGAAAATATAAATCATTTGGGGAGGTTGAGATTATTTACTATTCAGAAAATAAAATTATATTAAAAACTAATATAGGGCCTGAAGATTCTGGATTTTTAGTTTTGACTGATTCATATTATCCAAATTGGCATGCTAAAATAGATGGATATGATTCTGAGTCAAAAATATACAGAACAGATTATAATTTTAGAGGTTTAGTTGTCCCTTCAGGAGAGCGAATAATTACATTTTATATAAAAAATCTATGAATATTAGCATTGTCGTCCCAAATTATAATGGAGAGGAAATTCTCAAAAAAAATCTTCCAGTACTATTAAAAGCAGTCAATAATTTTAGAGAAAACAAAATTGAAGTTGTTATTGCTGACGATTGCTCAGAAGATGGTTCTATCCAAGTAATCGAAGAGTTTGTAAAAGATAATAAAAACTTAAAATTAGTAAAAAGCGAAAAGAATAAAGGATTTTCTACGAACGTAAATAAAGGAGTTAGAGAATCAAGCGGAGAAATTATTGTTTTATTAAATACAGATGTAATTGCTAACAATTCATTTTTAAATCCACTTATTGAGCATTTTTCTGATGATTCAGTTTTTGCCGTAGGATGTTTAAATGAAAGCGTAGAGAACGAGAAAATTGTATTAAGAGGAAGAGGAATAGGAAAGTGGGAGAAAGGTAACCAAATCCCTCACGCAGGAGACCTCGACAAACCCACTCCTCCAACCATAACCGCGGGCCGTGGCGCCCGCCGAACGAAACCCCCGCAAACGTTGGGGGGGCTTGATGAGGTGTACGACCCATTCTACTGGGAAGACATAGATATTTCATATAGAGCGCAGAGAGCAGGTTTTAAGACATTATTTGAAAAGAAAAGTGTTGTTAGACATGAGCACGAAAAAGGAGCGATTAAAAGTATATATACGCCCCTTCAGGTTAAAAAAATTGCATATAGAAATCAGTTTATTTTTGTCTGGAAAAATGCAGACTTTGAGAAGATCATTTCTCACCTTCTTTGGCTTCCTTACCACTTGGTTAATGGAATAAAAGGAGACAGAGCATTATTACTAGGATTTATTGATGCACTATTTAGATTGCACAATATATTAAATTCAAGATCTATACACAGAAAGCAATTTGTTGTCTCAGATAAAGAAGTACTAGAAAATTTAACCTCATGATAATCCTAGATTTTATTTACTTTTTCTTTTTACTAATTTTTACTTTCTATATTCCAGGATACCTTCTCCTAAAATTATTTAATATTTCTGTAAAAGATAATTTAACAAACATATTTTTGCGGTCCTCGGTGGGAATTGCTCTTTTTATGGTATCAAGTTATCTGCTTTCTTGGATTAGTCTCGAGTTTTATTACAATATTTTTCTAATCTTGTGCATTCCCATATTTATTAAAAGCGTTGGAAAGTTTCCAAATTTTGATTTCAAAAAAATATTAAAAATAGAATCATTAATTATTATAACTGGAACTATTTTGACAAGTTATTTGATGTGGAGATCGGGTTCTGTTGAGGATAATAGCCTAGTTTTTTACGCAGTTAATAGTGTTGATGCAATTTATCATTTAAGTTTGATTGGAAATCTCAAATCAAATTTTCCTCCAACTCATCCAGGGCTTTTTGGACTTCCGTTAAATGGTTATAACTTTTTTTATGATCTAGTCATAGCATATTTTTCTAAATTCTACAGACTTGAAGCTTTAGACTTATTCTTTAGATTTTTCCCAATAACTCTTTCAGCTTTTTATGGTATTTCTGGTCTAGTCCTCGGAAGATTTATGGGAATGAAAAGGGAGACTCAGTTAATTTTCGTGACACTTTTATATTTTGCTCAGAGTTTCTCTAGATTCGTTTTCCCAGAAAAAATTTCTATGGATCCCGGAATTGTTCAGACGATTGCAAATATAGTGGACCCATCAGTGATCCTTTCTATCTCGTTATTATTTGCGTTCTACATATTAGTTTTCTCAGTAAATACTAAATACTCGTTTGTTTTAGCTGCAATAGTACTTAGCGTTCTTCCTATGATAAAAATTTATACAGGGTTTTTAGCATTTTTAAGTATTGGAATAATTTTCTTAATAAAACTTATCAGGAAAAAAGATTTGCATTATTTACCCGTAATTTTAGTTGGTGGAATTATATTTGCGCTAACATATCTTCCAATTAATTTTGGGTCAGGAAAATTAATTTTTGCCCCAAATCTTCTATACAGACATTATCTTGAGAGTATATCTGCAAATTATGGGCTTGATTGGTATCAAAGACTTTTGGTTTTTGAAGCGCACGATAATTATATAAAGACTATTTTTTATAAATTCATTTTAATTCTCCCATTATTTTATTTACCAAGTCTTGGCTTAAGGTTAATTAATTTCGTTTATCTTAGAAAACTTTTGGATAAAAATTTATATACAGAGAAAAATCTTTTTTGGGGATTTTTAATCTTACTTAGTTTTTTAATTCCAAGTTTTTTTATTCAAAGTACAGCAGTATTTGTAGTTCTTCAATTTCTGTGGATAGGTTATTTTATTCTTTTAATTCCTACTGCTTATTCCTTGATTAATTTTTTAGGAAAAATTAATAATTTAAAGCTTGCCGTAATACTCTTAGGAATTGTTTTGTTAAGTCTGCCGGATAATTTAAGACTTCTGAGTTTGTATTCAAATAATCCATATAAAATTGACTTAGATTTGGTAGAGGTTTCAAGGGAGCTTTCAAAAATTTCTAAAGATCAAAGCGTTTTACTTTTAAACGTTGAAAAAAATGGAGATGTGTACTCTGCGCCATATTTTGCTCCGATTGTATCGGGCTTATCAGAACATTCTGTATATTTTGAACCAGAACTAATGGAGTTTGGAGGAATTGACAAGGAAATTATGGGTCGCAAAAAAGTCGTAGGTGATATAAATGATCTTCTTTTAAGATGTCAGGATGGGGGCGATTTAGAAGCTGATCTAGGAAATAGATTAAGGGAAATCGATACTTCTTATATTTTAGACTTGAAGAAAACTCCGTGTTTTGATAAGCTC
Organism: uncultured Gammaproteobacteria bacterium; assembly: GCA_964366705.1. GTDB lineage: Bacteria > Patescibacteriota > Microgenomatia > Levybacterales > UBA12049 > 2-01-FULL-39-10-A. Next base: position 3,382 of record CAYIUZ010000041.1, read on the forward strand.
GAAAACATCGAGTTAATTTTTCAAAAGTCGAATTACTCTCTTTACAAAACATTATGAAATTATCCGTTATAATTCCAGTTTTCAACGAAGAAAAGACAATTAGTGAAATAATTAAGAGAGTTAAGGCTGTAAAAATAAAAGATGTAGAAACTGAAATTATAGTTGTAGATGATGGCTCAACTGACAAAACCTTAAGTCTTCTTCCAAAAGACGGAATAAAACTCTTCAAACAGCCAATGAATATGGGTAAAGGGGCTGCTGTAAAAAGAGGAATTGATGAATCAACAGGCGCTTATATTATTATTCAGGATGCAGATCTAGAATACGATCCTAATTTTATTCCAAAACTTATTGAGCCAATTCTAGAGAAAAAAGCTGATGTTGTGTATGGTACGAGGCTCAAGAGGCTTCCGCATATGAAAAAAGAGGAAAGAACCGGAAGATTTCTGTTACATTATATAGGAAACAGGTCATTAAGCTTATTAACAAGTGTTTTATATGGCAGCTGGCTAACAGATATGGAAACTTGTTATAAACTTTTCCCGGCAAAAGCAGGTAAAAAGTTTAAATTAAACGCAAGAAGATTTGATTTTGAGCCTGAGATTACTGCTAAGCTTTTGAAAGCTGGTTACAAGATTTTAGAAATTCCCATTACAACGGTTCCCAGGGATTATAGTGAGGGTAAAAAGCTAAGAACATTTCATGATGGTTCAATTGCGCTTTGGACTCTTTTTAAATACCGCTTCGTTGACTAATTCTTTATGCCAAAAGAATTTATTAATAAATTTTTTCAGAACAAAAGAAAGAATAGCTTCTTCTTGATAACTATCCTTATGATTGCACTCGTATTAAGATTTTGGCAGCTAGGGAATATACCAATGTCTTTAAATTGGGATGAAGCAGCTTGGGGGTATAATGCATATTCGATAGGAATTGATGGAAGGGATGAATTTGGTGTCCAGTTTCCTTATAAATATATAGAGTCGTTTGGCGATTTTAAGCCTCCAGTCTACGCATATCTTACTAGTTTACTGGTAAGATTTATGGGATTAAATGAATTTGCCACTAGGTTCCCATCAGCTTTATTTGGATTTCTTACAATCTTTTTGACTTATTTTTTAGTAAAAGAAATTTTTCCAAAAAATCAGAATAAAGAGAAACTTGCGCTATTTTCTGCATTATTTTTAAGTATCTCTCCCTGGCATATTATGCTCTCACGTGCCGCTTTTGAGGCAAATGTTTCTACATTTTTTATAGTTTTAGGAATAACTCTTTTTTTACGCGCAATAAATAAAAATATGTGGTTTTTAGTTTTATCATCGGTTTCATTTTCGGTATCTTTTTATGTATTTAATACAGCTAGGATTTTTGTCCCGTTAATTGGTTTTATTCTAATAATAGGTTTTAGAAAAGAGCTTTTAAAATCAAAAAAACAAGTTATCGCATCAGCTGTTGTTGGTTTGCTTTTGCTAATTCCTTTAATTCCTTTTCTACTTTCTCCTCAAGCAAAATTAAGATATCAAGAAGTTAATATATTTAGTAATCCAGAAATTGTAAAAACCGCTAATAAGTCCATAGAAAATGATAACGGCGCATTTTGGTCAAAAATAATTAACAACAGGAGAGTTTTTTACGCAAGAGAATTTTCCAAACATTATTTGGATAATTTAAATCCGAGTTTTCTTTTCATAAAAGGGGACGGAAATCCTAAATTTTCAACTCAGGACATAGGCCAACTTTTTATTTGGGATCTGCCTTTTTTAATTATCGGAGGTTTCATATTATTTAAGCGAAAAGAGGGGTATTATTGGCTAATTCCAATCTGGTTACTTTTGGGAATTATTCCTGCAGCAACAGCCAGGGAAACTCCGCATGCGCTTCGTATCGAAACAGTTCTTCCTACGTTTCAGATTTTAACTGCAATAGGATTTGTATTTTTTATAGATCAATTAAAAACCAGACTTAAGCCACAGGTGATTTCAGGAATGTATATTTCAATTTTATTTTTACTTTTTGTAAATGTATTTTATTTTCTTCATTCTTACTATGCGCATTACGGAAGAGAATCCGCTGCAGATTGGAACTACGGATATAAAGAAGCCTTTAAATATTTAGATGAAGTGGAAGATAATTATGAAAATATTTATTTTACTGATGAGTTGGGAAGACCACATATTTATTATTTATTCCATAATAAAATAGACCCAGAATTTTATAGAGAATATTCAGAAATCGAAAGAGATGTTTTCGGATTTGTTCATGTAAATAAAATTGGAAAATATAATTTTAATAATATTTCGAATTCTGAAAATAGCATTCATATTGAGCGGTGGGATAAGATTCCTGAAAACGTAACAATACTAAAAAAGTTCGATATTCCTGATGGAAAACCTATGTTATCAGCTTATGTTGAAAACTAAATTTATATTAATTTTTATTCTGGTCTTAGCTTTTGCGTTAAGATTCTGGCAGCTCGGAAATGTTCCGATCAGTCCAGATTGGGATGAAGCATCACTTGCATATAATGCGTATTCAATCGCGACAACTGGAAAAGACGAGTACGGAAATTTTCTACCTACAACTCTAAAGTCATTTGGAGATTATAAGCCAGCTCTTTATGCATACTTAGCAATTCCGTCAATAATGCTGTTTGACGTAACAACGTTTGCGGTTAGATTCCCCTCGGTGGCGCTTGGAGTACTTTCAGTACTTCTTACTTTTCTTTTGGTTAAAGAACTGTTTAAAAATGAAAAAATTGCATTACTTTCTGCATTTGTTTTAGCTATTTCCCCTTGGCATATTCAATTTTCCCGCACCGCTTTTGAAGCAAATCTCGGAGTATTTCTAAATATTTTAACCGCATATCTTTTTGTAAAAGGCCTAAAAAGACCTTACTTGTTGTTTGTCTCCGCGATTACAAGCGGACTGTCGGTTTATGCATATCAAAGTGAAAAAATATTCGCTCCGCTTTTCATGTTAAGTCTAGTTTTAATTTTCAGAAAAGAACTCAGTGAAATTGGTAGAAAATATTTTGTGCCATTTTTTATTATCGGATTTTTGGTGGTAACACCCCTTTTGTTTTCTATGATTAAAAATCCTGAAAGTCTTAATAGAGCGCGTTCAACTAGCTTTATCGCAGAAGATAAATTTTTCTCTCACACTGAAGAGAGAGTATCGATTGACAG
>CAYIUZ010000042.1:0-6563 GCA_964366705.1 uncultured Gammaproteobacteria bacterium
AGACAAGGGATGATATATAGATACTTGGAGCGAAAATTGTTTCTCTAAATTCATTAAGAAAATATAAGCTAAAACTCGAAATACTTTGGTGAGAATATTTTGGAAATATATTTATTCCAAAAACTCCAAACATCTCTAAAATCATCCAGGCAAAAAATTTTAAAGTTTGCGGAAATCCATTTTTAAAATCGTACACTAAGATTGGCGTCATCGGGACTATAAAAGATAAAAAAGAATATGTGATAATTTTTAAATTAAAAACTCTTGCATATTTCTTTTTTTTGTAAAACCCGTACATCAGGAAAACTAAAATTATTCCAGGAAATAAAATCGTTGCTAGTTCAAAATTATAAAGAAGAGTAGAAATTAAAATTAGAAAAGGAAAATATTTTGGATTTCCTTTAATCCACCTGTATAAAAATAATAAAAAGATTATAGACAACAATGGAATGGGAGACGTGTGAAAAGGCATCCTAGCATTACTTATTACAATTGGTGACGTTGCGTATAAAACCGCAGATATAAAACCTACTTTATTTAAAAATAATTCTTTTGAAACTTTATATATTAATATAATTGCTATAACGTCAATTATTATTGAAAAATATCCACCAGCTAATGGATTGAAATTTCCAATTTTAAGTAAAACAGCTAAAACGTAAGTCCACAAAGGCCCCTGGTGAAGCCACGTATGACTTGTTGTAATTCCAGTGAGAGGAATATTGCCATTAAGTAGAATATCCTTTGCAGAGTTATAAAACCATGCGACATCAGAAATAAAAAACATTAAATTTGATAGTTCATAAAACCGAAGAAAAAATCCTACTATGACAATCACAAAAAGAAGAAGATTATTAATATTAAATAAATTTATTCTAGATTCCATCAGCTAATTTTAACAAACGAACTAAATGTTTTGTTTATTTCCATAATATTTTTATTCCATTGCCAATTTTTAATCATTTCCGCTCTTCCATTCTTTCCCATCTCTTCTAAAATTTTTTCGTTTTTCAAAAGATAAATGATTTTTTTTGCGATTATCTCTGGATCTCTCGGAACTAAATACCCGGTAATTCCATCTTTGACAGTTTCTCTATATCCCCCTTCATTCACTGCTATTACTGGGACCTCGCAACTCATTGCGTCAAGTGGAGTTAGACCAAATGGCTCATTATGACCAAGAGATAAAACAATTTTAGAATCTTGATAAAGTTTTCTAAGTGCATGTATACTCGTCACCCATTTAATATCTCCAAGAATTTTTTTAACTTTTATATTTTTAGGTAAAAGCTTTTCTAACTCTAAAAGAGTCGGATATCCTTCAAGGAGATGGGACGAACCAATAAATAATACGTCATATTTCTTTTTTGTTTTAGAAGGCACAAAAAAATTTGAGTCAACACCATATGGAATGCTTTTACTTTTTAGTCCGTAGGTTTTTTTAATCATTTCTACTTCATACTTTGATCCGGTAATTATCTTATCCGCCGATTTAATATTAATTAAATCTAAATTTTTTCTAATAAATCTATTTGTTTTTTCGTAAAATGATCTAAAAGGATCAAGATTTTTAGGAATTCCCAAAATCGGTTCATAAATAAATCTGTAATTGGTATTATGACAAAAGAGTACTTTATTTTTGTTTTTAAATAAAAGTATAAATGGAGCTTCTATAAATCTTGAACCGTTAACAAATAAGATGTCGTAATCTTTTTTTCTAATGTCCTGGGCTATTTGCCTATGCAATAAAAATAACTTAATTAATTCTACTGAATCCTTGTAAATCTTTGCTTTCCAATTACTTCCTCCCCATTTTTTAGTTTGAAATTTATAAACAAATGTCTTTGTATAATATTTTTCATAATTAAATTTGTTATTTTCTTGTGTTGTATAAAGATCGACTATATGGTCATTTTTTAATCTCATTGCCATCTCATTAATGACCTTTAATGCACCTCCCTCAGGAAGTTCATGGAAAACTGCAATTCTCATATTTTGTATTTGAACTATACTAGATACGGATATGTTATTCAATAATTTTAAGGTATACAAAAGATCTTGATTCTTTTTTTACATAAAGATAATATATTCCGAAACGAAGTGAAAAAGATAAAACGCAAAATCAAAAAAATAAGGGTTAAAAATCTTTTATTTGCATCTTTAATTTTTCTATTAATAATTCCTAGAATTCTTGTTTTCATAACAAATGAAGACTATTTTGGTGGTGATTTTGCTTTCTATTATCTTATGACAAAAACGATTGTAATTGATCATGAACTACCCCTACTAGGACATATCGTTGGTGATTTAGGAGGCTTCTCTCAAGGCGTTTTTTGGAGCTACATATTGATAGTTCCGTTTATAATTTTTGACGGAAATCCGATTGGAGGAAAAGTTTATATGTTTTTCATTAGCATCTTGGTACTTATATTTGGTTCTATAGTTTCATGGAAATACATTGGTAAAAAAGAAGCATTAATCATTTCAATACTTCTTGGCATATCTCCATATCTTATAAGATGGACTGCTCATGTTTGGCCACCATATACTATCCCATTAATAACACTTTGTTATTTATTTTTTCTTATACTTTTTTTATTAAAAAATGAAAAAAAATATTTCATTTTAATGACAGCATCAATTGGAGCAATGGCTCATTTTGAAATTGCCTCAACCGCACTTTTAATTCCAAGCTTTATGACATTGGTGGTTTATTTTTTCTATAAAAAAATGATTAACCTAGGGATTCTTATAAAAGCGGCTTTAGTTTTTGGACTTTTTTTTATTCCTCATTTAATCTATGACATTAATAGCAGATTTTACAACTTAAAAGGAATTATTAATGTCCTGACACCAAATACACAAACGACCAGCATTGGATTTCAATCAGTACTTGAAGACAGACTACATCTTTTTAAAACTGATTTGATTGCGGTATTTCCAATTTTTGACTACAGAATCCTTTTAGTAATTTTTATTTATTTTTTATTAGGCTTTTTACTTCTTATGAGAGAAAGGGAAATAAAAAAGTGGAAAAAAATATTTACGTTTCATATTTTATCAATCATTCCAATCACATTTATTGGAGTATTTTTAATTCCGGTAGAAAGAGCCTCTTTTTGGTGGTTTACGTATTTAACCATAATCTATATTTTTTTCTCAGGAATTATAATGGGATTTTTATTTAGCAAAAATATTATATTTAAAATTTCAATAGGTTTTATTTTTTTATATACGATTTATTCGTCAATTGATAATTTTAAGATAATTCAAACAGAAGAAATCAGTCTTCGAAGTGTAAAATATGACATTGGAATTCAAGCACCAATTGAATATATTTATGAAGATTCTAAAGATAAACCTTTCAGGGTGTTATATATTACAGGAAATAATAAAGTAACAGATTATAAGTATATGTTTTGGTATATTGGTAAATCTAAATATAATAATTCCCAAGCATTAAGAAGTTTTGATTTTAATTTTAAAAACTCAAACGGATCCCCGATATTAATTAACGAAAAAGATCAATTTCAGAATCTAAAAAAAGGCACATACTACATAATTGTCAGTGATTCATTGCCGAACGACTACTACAAAAATATTGCTGGTGTTAAACCGAAAGGAACACTCATTGGTATTAAGAGGGTTGGAAATGGTGTAAAAAGTTTTATCGTAGAAAAAAGAATCATTGAGTAATTCTTAAGTATTAAGCTTTTAGCACTTCAGTTAAATTTCTTCGAATTTTTCTAAAAAATTTTATTCTGAGATTATGCATCAGATCTAAATAAAATAATTTTTCGCGAAGCATAAACTTCCTTTCTATATTTTTAGGAGCGAATAATTCCTTGAATTTATTTTGATTTTCTATTACGTATTCCGGAAGGGTGTTAATATCAACGACTTTAAACTTCCATCCATAATTATATGGATCCTTACCTTGAAGTATTGCTTGGGTGATTTTCTCTTTTGTATTATATTTATCATTATTAAACTCCTGATGAGCGAATGATTCGATCTTATGCTGAATTCTCTTTACGCCTCCAAGATATGCAAAATGCCAACCCCCATTCGGTATCACAACATCAGGCTTAACCCTATGGGCAATATAAATATCTTTTATTTTTTTCATTTCTTTATACTTAAACATCCTAGTTACTGTTATCGGCGTGTCTTCGTTTTCATTTGCAAAGTTTAAAAAATAGTAACTTGAAGTTTGCTTAAATGCTTTAATCGCACCAGGACGATCCCTCCACTCCATAATTTTTTCAGGTCTTGGTATTTCATCAACACAAGAAATAAGAATTGTGTCATTTGGCTTGCATTTAGTAAGCCCTCGCATAGTTGCTGTAAAAAAATATCTTTCTATGATCCAAGTCATGTCTACATTTGGTACATCATCAACAACTATGTGAATTATTTTTTTACGAAATTTTTTAAATAGATGTTTATTTTTCTGATAATAAAGAGGTTTCTTTTGATTTGTGTGAGTAACAGTCCCTTCAACAAGAACAAATTTATCAACAACTTTGCCTAGTACATTTAATCTTATATCAAGCAGCTCAAGCTCATTATAAAAAGGAAAACAATCATATATCATATTACGTTTCAAAACTTAGGCATAATAACAACTAGAAAAACTTTTGTAAAGTTAACATATTATTTGCTGCGAAATATTTTGTATAGAAAATAAATAACTAAAGGTACAGGCGAAATTACCCCAATTGTAGCTGCAATTGCAGCTCCCTCAAGACCATAAATACTTATCAAAGGAAATATTAAACTAATCATGACAATAAATGCTACAAAGCTTATTATGAAAGTGTATTTTTGTTTTTTAACAGCATAAAAAATTGCACCACTAGGGCTAAAGACTCCAGAAACGAATGCAAAAATAGACATTATCTGTAAAACCCCTGCAGCTTCAAGCCATTTATCTCCCAAAAAAATATTTATGAGTTGGGTTGGGAAAATTACAAAAATTAAAACCAAAGGAAGAGTTAAAACTGATACTAAAAAAGTAGTTTTAAAATATGCCCGCATTAGTCTTTTTTTATCTTCTGAGAACTGAACATAAACTGGAAAAGTCACTTTAGCTACCACCTCAGCCAGCTCAGTTGTTGGCAATAAGGCGATTGTATAAGCCATATCATAAATTCCTAATGAAGATGTACCCAGAACTCTTCCAACAACTATATTATCTCCATTGGAAAATAAATAATTAAATATTCCCGAGGAAGTAATCCATTTACTGTGAGAAATAATATCTTTAAAGATATTATTATCAAAATTAAATCTTGGCCTAGGTTTTACTACATAAAAAGAAATTATTACTTCAAAAATTGCTCCGCTCACCAAACCCAACACTAAAGAAATTGGTTCACGAGTTACAACAACTAGTATTATAGAGATAAAGGATTCTACCAAAACAATACTAAATCTGTAATAAAATTCTTTTCTAAAATTAAGTTCTTTTTGAAACTTTGCAACAGATGGATTAATAAACCCTCTAATTAATGGCACGAATGAAATGAGAATGAGGAGATTGGTAGCTTCTTTAGATTTGAAAAAACTTGAGACAAATTCTGCAGAAATGAAAATTGCTAAAAATATAATAAGACCTCTGACAATCGATATAATCCATGCTGTATTAATGTAATCTTCTATTTTTTCTTTCTTCTGAACTAAAACTACATTTATTCCAGTTTCAGTTAAAGTTTCAATCAAAGAAAGCATTAAAACTGCAATTCCGAATACTCCAAACTGAGAAGGTGAAAGAATTCTTGCAATTATAAGTGTTCTTAGAATTGAAAATCCTCGAGAGAAAACTTTAAGTGCTCCTATCCAGGAAGCTCCAACTGCTGCAACTCGTAAATATCCCACAAAATAATTATATCAGGCAATTATTTTTTATACACTGTAATTGTTAAAGGAGAGGCATCAAGACCTGCAATAGTATAATTCTTATCGTCAAGAAGTAGCATACTTGTATCTTTTTTAAACTCTTTTATTACTTTATAGTTTTCTTTAACAAGACGTCTGGTCATCTCTTTTTTAAAAGAATTGTATTGAATTTCTCCTTCTATTTTATGATTTGTAATTACAATTATACCTGGGAGCTTCTTAGTTTTTGCGTCAACTATTTCATAATTAAATTCATTTTTAATCCCAACACCATATTCTTTAAAATAAAATTCTTTTTGTAATATATCAGGTATGTTTTGGTAAATTGGAATATTCTCAAGACCAATCGTCGTGTCCCTCTGAATATTTTGTTCAATCCACTCAGATGATTCCGCTTGAATACTTTTATTATTTTTTAGTTCAATCCATACAAATGAAAAATAAATTTGAGAAATTAATGCAATAAAAATTAACGCTGAAAAGATTAATTTAATTTTGGATTTGGTCAGTTTTTTATGAGCTAAAGATATTATCAAAACAAAAAATGGCAGGAGAACTAAGGCTCTATTTCCACCAGCGTATGCCTTTAAAGTTACAAGACTAGAAAGAAAAATAAAAAATGAAACAATCATAAATACTTCTACCCTGTGATTTAGGAGTGC
>CAYIUZ010000043.1:0-291 GCA_964366705.1 uncultured Gammaproteobacteria bacterium
AATTTTCCTGGAGCAGAAACTTTTAAGTGTTTCATACTGGTTTAAATTTAATGTGGTATGCGATAATCCCTTCCGTGTCTCCATTAAAAGATCTTCTTAAAACTGCTGTGACTTTTTGTCCCTTTTTAAGATTATCTTCTTCCCAATCTACAAGCTGACCAATCATTCTTTCTTTATTTTCATATTCGATTATAACAACTGGATATGGTGCTTCGTGATGAAAAGCGCGCGGCGGAACTCTAACAATTGTCCAGTTTAGGATAATGCCAGTTCTTCCGATATGGCTTGCAA
>CAYIUZ010000043.1:301-6508 GCA_964366705.1 uncultured Gammaproteobacteria bacterium
CAACATTTTTTTGTCTTCTCCAAAGCTTTACAGGTGTTGTAATCATAATTTAATTTTCAATTTTAAATTTTCAATTTTCATTGAATTTTCAATAATTTTAATTTTTAAACATTTAGATTTCATTTCAAATTTTAAATTTCAAATTTTAAATTTACGTTTTGCATAAGAGATGTATAGCCGCAACTGCACCTGATCCTCCTACGTTATGTGTTAGTCCAATTTTTGCTCCCTTAACTTGTCTCTCACCGGCTTCCCCTCTTAATTGCGTAGTAATTTCTACAACTTGTTTTATGCCAGTTGCTCCAACTGGATGACCACAAGCTTTTAACCCTCCTGAAGGGTTTGTAATAATTTTTCCGCGCCCTATGGTCATTTTTCCACTCTCAATATCCCTTGCTCCTTCTCCTCTTTTAGAAAACCCTAAATCTTCTACTGCTATTGCTTCAGCTATCGAAAAACAGTCATGAATTTCCGCAATATCTATATCCGTAGGCTTTAAACCAGCTTTTTTATACGCCCTTTCAGAAGCACTAACTACAGAATTTAAACTCACAAAAGATTTTCTTGAATGAAGAGCCAGAGTATCTGTTCCAACTTCACTTGCAGTTATAAATACATTTTTACTTTTTCGAGGCTTACTACTTATAATAGCCGCAGAAGCCCCATCAGAAATCGGTGAACAATCAAGAAGCTTTAATGGATCTGCAATTCGCCCACTTTTCATAACGTCTTCAACTGTAATTTGTTTTCTGAATTGAGCCTTATCATTTAAAAATCCATGAAAGTGATTTTTTACAGAAATAGAAGCCAGTGTTTCCTCTGTTACTTTATATTTATCCATGTATGCTTGCGCCATTAACGCATAAATTCCAGGAAATGTTGCTCCAGCCATTCTTTCATTATCTGATCCAGCGGCCATAAGTCCTGTAGTTACATCATCTTGTGATGAATCTGTCATTTTCTCAATTCCTAATACCAAAACTGTTTCATACTGACCACTTAAAATACTGCTCACTCCGCTATTTAACGCAAGTCCTCCCGAAGCACATGCACCCTCTACTCGAATTGCTGGGACTAACAACCCCAATTCTTCTGCAAAAAATGCTCCAAGGTTTGCCTGGTTTCCTAAAATTCCAGCAAGCATATTTCCTACATACAGCGCGTCTATGTCTGTCGCTTTTAAATTCGCATCTTTAAGCGCCCCTTGAATAGCTTGCCTTGCTAAAGCACGCGGCGATTTATTCCAAAGTTCTCCAAATTCAGTTGTTGCAACTCCTAAAATATTTACTTTCATAATGTATGCATTTGTTTTAAATATTGTGCGTAACTCACATATTTTTTATCTGCAATCTGCTTCTCAACCTTAATCGCTTTACCCTGTTTTAAAGAAATATTTTTCGTAGCTTTAAAAATAAATCCATCTGATCCAGCACCCGAACCGTAACTCACAAAAAATATTTTTTGACCGGGTTTTGCTATATCCAGAACTGCAGCGAGCCCCGTCAAAGATGACGCAGAATATGGATTTCCAATCCGGTCAACGATCAATGATGGCTCAAGTTGTTCTTTTGTAAATCCTAGTTTTTTTGCAGCTACTCTTGGAAATTTTCCATTTGGCATATGAAAAACACAGTAATCAAAATCTTCTACTTTTAATTTACTTTTTGTGAGTAATTTTTTTGCTTCATTAATAACGTGCATAAAATATGCAGGTTCTCCGGTAAATCTCCCAAAGTGTGATGGATATCGCATTCCATCTCTTCTCCAAAAATCTGGAGTATCTGATGTGAATGACGAAGTTTCTAAAATATCAGCAATTATTTCTTCTTTTTTAGATCCAAGTATGTATGCAGCACCAGCTGATGCAGCTGTATATTCAAGTGCGTCGTGAGGTTTTCCCTGAGCTGTATCAGATCCAATAGCTAGTCCGTATTCTGCTTGCCCACTTTCAATTAAAGAATTTGCCACCTGTATTCCGGCTGTCGCAGCTTTACATGCAAATTCTAAATCTGCAGCCATATAATCTGGCCCAATTTGAAGATACTCTGCAGCAATTGAAGACGAAGGATTTACCGCATAGGGATGTGATTCAGATCCGAAATAAACACAACCTATTTTTTTAGGATTTACTCCTGACATCTGAAGCGCTCTTTTTCCAGCCTCAATTCCGATGGTAATTGCGTCTTCATCAATTGCAGGAACTGATTTTTCATTTACCTTCAAGCCGTTTTTTATTTCTTCTTCGTCTTTTTTCCAAACCTCTGCAATATCAGATAATTTTATCCTGTATCTAGGGATATAAACTCCGTATCCTACAATTCCAGCCATATTTATTACCTTACACCGCTAAGCGGTGCCCTTCCAAGCTTCTCATGTGCTTTTGCAAGTGTGCCCTCAGACAGACTTGATAATAATGAAATCTCTCCAGCTAAAACCGCTGCGCCAATTATTTCTGCAAATTTTTCTACATTTCCTGCGCCATTTACGCCAAGCAAACTAAGCGCTTCTTTTTGTGTTCCAAGTCCTGTCCCTCCGCCAATTGTTCCAATATTTAACGCTGGGAGATAAACAGAAACATGAAGATCTCCGTTTTTCAAAACTTTCGCAGTCGTAATTCCCATACTTCCTTCTACCACATGTGCCGGATCCTGACCAGTTGCAATAAACATACCGGCTATTATATTAGCGTATTGTGCATTAAATCCTAAAGATCCACTCATTGCGCTTCCAATCATACATTTTGCAAGCCAGACGTCAAAGAATTTTTCCGAATTAGTTTTTAAGGTTTTTTCCAAAACTTCTTTCGTTAAAATCACTTCACTCCACACTTTAAATCCCCTGTTATTTATAAAATTTATCCATGCAGGTTTTTTATCAATATCAAAATTCCCAGCAACAGCAATTAGCCTTGCCCCCGTTTCTTTTTCTATTAACCTACTCATGGCCTCACTTGCAATTGTCGCCATATTCATTCCCATGGCTTCACTTGTATCAAAATAAAAACGCACAAAAATATATGTAGAAAGTCCGCTTACTCTGGCTTTTTTAAATTTCAAATGTGAGGAGGTCTTTTCAGCTTCTTCTCCAAGCTTTTTTTCATTTTCTTTTATCCATTTATAAACTTTTTTCTGCTCAGTAAGAGATTTGACCTCAAATACAGGCCCTCGAGTTTGCCCAACTCTATAAGCAAATGAATTTGCACCTCCTGAAAGCGTTATAGCTTTAGCACCTCTACTAACTGAAGCTACCAATGCTCCTTCGGTAGTTGCAAGAGGAATGAAGTACTCAGATCCTTCTTGCCCTGAGCTTGCCGAATGGGTTACTTTAATTGGACCGGCAACACCCAGTGGTATTTGGGCAACTCCTATCATATTCTCACAATTTCTAGTTGAAGCCACACTTTCATCAAGCGAAAAACTGCCGATATTTTCTAACTTCGTGCCTAATTCTTTCTCAATTTCCTCTCTCCGAAGTTTTACTGAGCTAAAATCTCTTAGGTTCATCCCGTTAGAAAATCTCCTTTCTGGGTAAGCTTAATAAACTTAAGTATTGTGTATTCATAAAACATTTTCTAGCGGGATTCATAAACAAAAATGGGCGCAATATGCCCTTATTATTATAGTCGTAAATATTTTCTAAATCATTCGAACCAAATACCATTCTATACCTGGTGAAGCCAAGTGCAGTATTGTACTTGGCGAAGCAAACCTGCCCTCCAAGCAATGCTCCTTGCTTGCCCGCCTCTGGAGGGAGCCGTGTTCGAACAGAACCGAATAGGCGAATGGGAAATACTGGAGGGATTGTGTATAATTCCCTCATGGGGAGCTTAATCGAAAAAGTTAAAGAAGGAAATCCAGAAGCTGTTACAGATTTTTATAAATCTAACTCACCCAAAATCCTTAAATATCTAGGCAAACATTTACCGAGCAAAGAAGATGCTGAGGATCTAACAAATGATATCTTCTTTGAGGCAATTGATTCTCTTTATCTCCTAAATAAAGAAGATAATTTGCAGGCTTGGCTTTATAAAATCGCTCACAATAAAATGGTGGATTATTATAGAAAAAGAAAGATTAAATCTCTACTTCTTTCTCAAATGCCATATCTTGAAATAATTTCCAATGAAATTCATCAGCCAGAATTTCAATTTGAAAAAGATAGAGTTCGCGACAAAATAGAAAAAACCCTAGTTAGTCTTTCCGAAAAATATCAAAAAGTCCTAAGACTTCACTATGAAGAAGGAATTTCAGTAAGAGAAATTGCTTCTAGGCTTAACATGTCATTTAAAGCGACAGAGTCCCTTTTATTTAGAGCAAGAAAACAATTCCAAATTGCTTATGAATCCCGTTAGAACCCGCGATCGCTAATAAAATTAATAAAATACAATTATGAAAACAACAATAAGCAATAAGAAAGGTAAATAAACAGATCGCGATCTGTTTCTAACGGGATGAACGAAAATGAATTTATCTTAAAACTCCAGGAAAGAGCCCGCACTCAAGAAAAAATCGTAAGAGATATGCCGCTTTCAAGTATTTTTTCGACTGTAAGTCTTTGGCTTGGAAGACATCCATATAGAATTTTAGTGCCCCTGGCTTTCATATTAACCTTACTCTTCCGTGGAGTTTTGGGTCCAAAGTATACAGACTTTGTGCTTTATATATTTAGAACAATATGAAGAAAAGAACATTTTTTATATACGTTGCATATGTGTGGACAAAAACTTTACTCGGTCTCACACTTCATCCTTATAGTTCAGTTAGAGAAACCTTAAGACGTCCAGTTCTTCTTCCCGTAATTATAAGTCCGTTAATAGGTCTTGGTGTTCTTTTAATTGTCGGAAAACTAACTTCTCTTCTAATAACTGTTTACGATTTAAAAAGAGAATTGATAGGTATTATTTTAAGTACTACTCTAATTTCAATCGTCTTCTGGCAACTCTTGCTTCTCTACCTTCTATTAAGCTTCGTAACCGCCTATCTCAAAAAACGCTAACAATAAATCCTAATGTGTCAAGCAAATTCACTTCGGAAGTGGAATAGCTTTACACATTAATCATTTCTCAATAATCAAATGCTTTATCCCCTCGAGTTTTTTACCATAATCAGCTTGATTCAAAACAAACTTTAAATATGCCTTGGGTGTTTTAAAGCTATCTAAAACAATCTTGGGATTAACCAAACTGTAATCACCATCTAGATAATGCCTAAGAGATGACCAAGGATAATCTCGAAAATCACTTTCGCGGACTAAATACGATACAAGAGGATTAAGATGAATGTATCGAGAAAGATGAATAAGTTGCTCATCGTTTTCAATCCGAACGGCCTTAAAAGCTCCCTGGAATAAAGGCCCAATTCTTTCATTTTTGGTGTTGAAATATTTTGTATAGCTATCAGTAATTTGTTTCATAAATTTAGATGTCCCCCCTTCGGACACCTGCTTAATAAGAATATGGAAATGGTTAGGCATAAGACAAAATGCTATCAACTCAACTACTTTATCGTTCAACTTTTCTAGTTCTTTAATTGTTTTTTCTCGTTCATCTGCAGATATTTGTAAAAGCCGGGAAAGCTTAAAAGGTAAATTATTAAAACGATAGTAGGAAAGACAAAGAAGAAATCTCTCATGCGCCTTTTTTGTGAAATAGATTGGCTGAAGAGCTACACCGCGATTATAAACGTGGTAATATTCACCGTTAACCAAAGGGGTTATTCTGAGCGGCATTAAGTTAAGAATAGATCCTTTCTACCGATGTGTCAAGCTAAAACACTTCGGAAGTGGAATAGCTTTACACCTTTAAGCCTTGAGCAGTTTTTATCAAAAACGCTAGTTAATTTATTGCCAGGGAGCAGTACCATAAATTGTAATTGGTGTTCCAGGACTGTCATCATCTACATAAGTTGTGTACCCTTCTGCTGGAGGATTAGACCAACCATAAAGAAGACCTGCTTCTTCTGGTTTCATATTTATACATCCATGACTCATGGGGTGTCCAAAGTTATTATGCCAATATGCTCCGTGTATACCAAATCCTCTCCATTTGGGAACATCACTATTATAGAAATACATTGTGTATGGGACATTTGGCAAATCATAATATGTTCCAAGTGCCTTACTACCACCCTTCATTCTTGTAGACCTAAGTTTTATCCATGTCATAAAGTCACCCGTGGGAGTTCTGCCCCATTTACCAGTTGAAACTAA
>CAYIUZ010000044.1:0-6506 GCA_964366705.1 uncultured Gammaproteobacteria bacterium
ACTGAGAGTGTCAGATTTCAAGGCAAAGATTCAAAGGAACAACTAAAAATTTGGAAACGATTATTAGAATCTAAGGGAATTATAATTTTAATTCATAAGTTTCCAATAGGGGATTCGAGAGCATTTACTCTCTATAATAAAATTGCCCCTGTAATTGTATTGAATAACGCTGATACAGACAACGGTATGATATTTTCTTTATTCCATGAGCTAGCTCATCTTTCGCTAGGTCAAACAGATGTGGATACACAAATAGACTTAGGATTAAAATCAAATAAATTTGACGAGTATTTTTCTAATCAGTTTTCAGCAGCTTGTCTTGTTCCCAGAGATCTACTCACGGGTGAGATTAATTTGCAGTCCAAAATTGACGGAGAGATAGTTGAACGACTCGCCCATAAATTTAAGGTAAGTAAATCTGTAATTTGGATAAGACTTGAAGAGCTAGGTTTTATAGGAAAAGCTGAAATTAATAAAGTTAGAAAAACACTTTCCACGTTTGAGCCTTTTTCGAGCAAGGAGAAAAAACAAAGTAGCGGAGGTAAAAACACACATTTATATGTTACTTTAAATAGGAAAAGTGAATTTTTCATAAGTGAAGTTTTTGAAGCATATAATTCAAAAAGAATTTCTTATTATGATGTTCTTGATTATATCGGAATAAAATCGAATATCCTGCCTAAATTACAAAGATTAATGTTTACGTAGAAATTTATGCAGGACAATTTATTTAATAAGAAGCCGATTTATATTTTTGATAGCTCAGTTATCATACTGTTGCGTAAATACTATCCAAAAGATATATTCGAGCCACTACATAAAGCCATATCCGAAATTTTGCAGGCAGGAAAGGTGGTACTACTAGACCTTGTACTAAGTGAAATTAAGGATAAAGAGCAGGAGCTATACAGCTCTTTTATAAATGACATCCCGAAGGATAGACAGCTTGGGTATGGAGATTATGTTGACACAACTCAAGAAATATTACTGAAATATTATGACGGTCGTGGTCAAGCTCATGAACTCAAGGCTGATCCGCATATCATAGGGTGTGCAAAAATCGAAAAATTAATGGTTGTCACAGACGAACTGAATAATGGACAAACGAGTATTCCCTATGTGTGTAAAGATGTAGGTGTGGAGTGTATTGATTTCATCGAATTTCTAAGATCAGAAAAGATTGAATTTTCTTAACACACCTATCCTTGATTTCTTTCCTTAAAAAGTCTATATTTTAGCTAGGTGTTTTTAGTAAGAATTGAAGCTGAAAATAAACCTTGTCGTGGATATCCCCGCATTTCTAAGACAGAAGAATTAAACTTCAGTAAGCTTATAAAAATACTCTAGGGAAATCTAGTTTATAATAATCACATGTGTATCATGTCTTTGTAATTAGTATATTGCTTATGTTAATATTGATTGACTGAAGGAGGTGAGAATATATGGCAAACATGATTAAAAAGAATTTTAATTCGCCCGATGAAACTATGAATCCTGGAGAAAAGTTAAAAGTTGACGTTGTAGTAATTGGAGATTTAAAATTTATGAAAGTTACAGCAGAAACGGGATGGAAATGGTCATTACATAAAAAATCAGTTGATAACACTGAATATTGTGAAAAAGATCATTTGATTTATTTAATTTCCCGTAAAATTGGCTCAAAGATGAAGGATGGAGAAGAGAAAGAATTCAGCTCCGGTGATATATTTGAGATTCCATCGGGTCATGATGGATGGACAGTTGGAGATGAGCCAGCGGTTTGGCTTGAAATACCTCATTAAGAATCTATATTTTTATCAGGTGTTTTTAGTGATATTTGAAGCTAGAAAAAACCTTTGTCGTGGACATACCAACATTTTTGAGGCAGAAGAATTAGAGGAATTTTTTGGCGTAATTTTTACAAAGAGTGCTGTACATTAAAGCATCTTCGGCAACATCAAGTTTGTTTACCTTAGAGAGCTCTTGAGGTAGTTTGCTTAAAATTTTAGCAAAGTAAGATTCTAATTTGTCTTTTTGAATCTCATCAATTCTTTTAAGCGATTCCTGTAAAAATCTGTCCGCCATTTTCGTTGAACCTTTATGATATCCCAATGCTACTCTTAATAAATCCATTGATAACGATTCAATTGCGATTTTATTTGAATTCATAATATTTCTTGAAAAAAATATCTAGTCAACTTATCATACCTTTCCCGCAGTTTTTCATCAAGGATGTCGTTGCTCGGGTTTTTGTTGGGTCTTATATTTATAAATGAATTGAAATCAATCTCTTTGGTATCAAGGTCGATACCTCCACCCCAAACATCTGATTGTTTACTTCTTTGTTTAAGTAGAATTTGTTCGGATTCAAAATGTCTGTCACAGCCCGCAGAACAAATCTTCTTTTCTAAGTCAATTACGGTTTTTATATAAGGATCAAACTGTTCTTTAAGTTTATTTATTTCTTTTTTTGTATAAGGAGTAGATTTGGTAATTATCATTATAGTATTTTACCACAAAGAATTATCCGTCTTTCTAAGGGAGAAGAATTAAATCAAAAAAATGGGTTGAGCTACTGCTCTGACCCGCATTTTTAAGGCAAAAAAATTAGACTCAGCGTACTATATCAGCCTATACAAATAATTGACTAATATAGTGGTGTAGTGTATAGTATAAATACTAAATCGCCCTGTGAGGTCGCAAGACATTTGCAGGGCTTTATTTTTTGGTATAAAATCAGTGAATGAAGCAGAAAAGTATAATCTTGATTGATGGAAGCAATTTTTACTTCAAATTAAAAGACCTTGGCTTACACCATCTATTAACATTTGATTTCAGCAAGTTCTCCAATTTCCTTGCGCGTTCTAGTGATACTGTAGGCACATATTATTATGTAGGAAGAATAAAACAGGATGGATCCTCTAAAACTGAAAAATTATTTAATTCTCAGCAAAAACTTTTAGGGCAACTTAAAAAGCACAAAGTCATATATAAACTAGGATATTTACTAAAGTCAGATGGTGTTTATCATGAAAAGGGAGTGGATGTTCAACTAGCTGTAGATATGTTAGTGTCTGCATATGAAAATACAGCTGAAAGGATAATAGTCGTATCATCAGATACTGATTTAGAACCAGCAATTAGAAAGGCAAAAGAAAAAGGTAAAATTGTAGAATATGTTGGGTTTTCGCATAAGGCAAGCGTAGCAATGGTAAGTTTTTGTTCTGAGTCCACGCTTTTAAAGAAAGAAGACTTAGAACAATTTATTAAAAACTCGCCTTGATCTTCATTCTCGAATAGTTCCTGCTATTCTTAGGTGTTTTTAGTCCCAGTTTATTTGTTTTATAAATCAACAATAAACGGGATAAATAGGAATTGAAGCTAATAATAGGCCTTGTCTGGGTCCTTCAGTTTTTTCAGGATAAAACACCTCCGCGTTTTTGAGGCAGAAAAGTTAATTTAGCGCAGCTCAACTAATAAAATTCTCAATATTACTACGGAGATTTGACATGCCTGATGAAGCGGTATAGTATAAAAGAGGAGGAGGTGAATACATGCATAAACCAATAGCTATAGCAAATGCGCTAGCAGTTGTCGGTGGTCTTTCCTATGTTATTTGTGCAGTTTGGATATTACTTTCGAGATCAACTTTTTTAGGAATAATGAATGGTTGGGTGCACGGGATTGACATGAATGCCTTGCCGCAGAAAACACCTGACATTATAACACTAGCAATAGGGTTTGTTACTTTTACATTATTTGCTTGGATTTCAGGATACGCTTTTTCAGTTACTTATAACTATTTTGTAAAGAAGTAGAATATACTAGCGTAGATCTGGAGCTTTATTCAGCGTCTTAATTTCCTGAAATTTTATCTCCGTGCTTTTATTAATTAAATAAGATTAAAATTAATTTTTAGAGCAACCTTAAAGATCTGATCTTGCGTATGTAATTAACTTCACCAGCATCTATGCTGTTATAATGAGTGGCATGAAAGAAAATAACCTGCTTCTTAGATTTCTTCCTATCCACGTTATAAATCCTAGAGCTAATAGAGAAAGGTCAATTGACACAGGTGAGGAGCTTGAGTCTCTGATCGATACACTTGGCGGAAAAATCATTGATCGAGTAATTCAGAAGCTAAATAATCCCGACATGGCTACATTTGTCGGAAAAGGAAAAGTACTAGAAATTGCTGAGATTGTAAAAGAGAAAAAGATTGATGTGGTTGTTCTAAATAATACAGCTAAGCCTAAGCAAGTTTTTAATTTAAAGACAGCTTTGCAAGTTGCTAACCCTAACATAGAAGTACTAGACCGAGTCGACTTAATACTTCATATCTTTGATAAACACGCCGTAACCAAAGAAGCAAAGCTTCAAATTGAATTAGCCCGTATGCGATACATGGGGCCCCGCATTTATGGAATGGGATTTGTCATGTCTCGCCAGGGTGGAGGAATTGGAACGTCTGGAGTGGGAGAGACAAATACAGAGCTTATGAAGAGGCACTGGAGAAATGAGATAAAAAAAGTTAACGACCAGCTGGATAAGTTAACAGCGGAACGGGAGAAAAGAATTGAGAGAAGGAAAAAAGAAGGCTTTAAAACAGTCTCAATTGTAGGTTACACAAATGCCGGGAAAAGTAATTTGTTTAATAAACTTACAGGAAGAAATGTATTAGTGGAGAACGCGCTTTTTGCGACACTTGATAGTGTGGTTGGGGAAGTTTATGTCCCGGAGCTTTCTCAAAAAGTCTTATTTACTGACACGATTGGATTCATAAGAAATTTACCACCCCGTCTTATTCAAGCATTTAAATCGACACTTCTGGAATCAATTCACGCTGATGTGATTTTGCATTTAATTGATGCGTCTGATCACGAGAGCTTTGAAAAAATAAAAGTAGTAGAAGAAATTCTAAATGATCTTAGGATTGATTCCTCCCGAGTAATATACGTATTTAATAAAATAGATAAAATCTCAGAAGCTGAAGTAAGTAAATTAGAAGAAGACTTTAGGGAATATTCTCCAATTTTTATTTCGGTTAAAAATGGTTTGGGTTTGGAAAAACTCACGAGAGAAATAGTTCTAAGACTAAATACCTAATTATTCTTCTGGTAATTCTTCGTAAGTATACATATAATTTTAAAGATGGCAAAAATTAAGTTTATGGGTTCAGCTGGTCAAGTGACCGGTTCTTCTTTTCTTCTGACATCAGATTCTAACGAGCAAATAATGGTGGATTTCGGGATGTTTCAAGGCGGAAAGCTTCTGGAAGATTTAAATTATGAAAAGCTGGATTTTAAAGCATCAGATTTAAGCGCGATTCTCTTAACTCACGCTCATCTTGATCACTGTGGAAGATTGCCTTTGTTAGCATACGGAGGATTTAGGGGGAAAATATATATGACTGCGCCCACACTTTCATTAATTGAGATTATCCTAAATGATTCGGCAAAAATATCCATGGAAAAGAAGGACAGATTCCCTCTTTATAGCGAAGAGGAAGTTGAAAAAGTTCTTAACATGGTTGAGATAGTTGATTACAACAGGCCGCTAAAAATTGGAAGTTTTACGTTTAATTTTAAGGATGCAGGGCATATTTTAGGTTCTTCAAGTATTGAAGTAACGATTGAAGAAAATGGTAAATCAAAAAAAGTTGTATTTAGCGGAGATTTAGGTAATAGTCCTGAGGATTTGATTTCTCCAACAGAGCTAATTAATGACGCAGATTATGTAGTTATGGAGACTACTTATGGAGATAGGCTTCATAAAAAGGAAGACTCATTAAAAATAATTGAAGAAGAAATTAATAATACAGATAAAAGTGGTGGTGTTTTACTTATTCCTGCTTTTTCTATAGAAAGAACTCAGGATTTACTGCATAAAATAAAGCACTTGAAAAAAGACGGAAAAATTTCCCAAAGCATCCCTGTTTTTTTAGACGCTCCCATGGGGATTAGGGTAACAACTATTTTTAGAGATTTCAGGGAATTTTTTAATGAAGAATTAAAATCGCATAAGACTGATCCGTTTAATTTTGAAGGATTAGTAGTGACTGAAGACCAGAAAGAAAGCAGAAGGATAATTGAAGCTATGGATCCAAAGATTATAATCGCGGGTTCAGGAATGATGACAGGAGGTAGAATTCTGCATCATGCACAAAGCTATCTAAATAGACCAAGCACGACGCTTCTATTTGTGGGCTACCAGGCAGATGAGACGCTGGGAAGAAAGATATTAGAAGGGGCTAAGAATATAGCAATTGAAAAGAAGAACATAAGTATTAACGCTAGGGTGAGTCAGATAGAATCTTTAAGTTCTCATGCAGACCAGGATAAGTTAATGAAATGGGTAGGACACATTAAAGGAGTCAAAAAAGTTTTCTTAGTTCATGGGGATGAGGATTCCAGGAAAGCTTTTAGAGATAAGCTAAAAAGCGATTTAAAGATAATTGATATAAGTCTCCCAACCCACAACGAAGAAATTGTTATATAAAACTAAATTTAGTCCTATAGTTGATAGTT
>CAYIUZ010000045.1:0-6432 GCA_964366705.1 uncultured Gammaproteobacteria bacterium
GGCGGAAATGTGGTCTACGGCGGAGATGATGAAGTTAAAAGAGCTGGAGCAGGATCTCGATCTTTTGTGGGCTCAACTGGCTCAACTGTTTACATAGGAGTAGTTCACGGCGTAAATGCTGCGCAAATGGCAAGAGTACTTCACGCAATGGGCATCCAGAACGCTTTAAACTTAGACTCTGGTGGTTCAACAGCTCTTTGGAGCGGGGGATATAAAGTAGGCCCGGGTCGCGCAATCCCCAACGCAATTCTTTTTGTTAGAAAATAATATTTATGCTTGTTATTATTTTGCAGCCGTTGTTGCCGGTGCTGGCACCAGATTAGCTGTCATCCTGGCTGGAACAACTATATTATTTAATGACGTGCTAGTTTCCTGCGCACCTGCTTTTAATGTCCAAAATGACATATCAGAATCTTTAATTTTTTGACCTGGTGAAGGTTTTCTTTCTTGAACATGTAATTGCGTATCTGTATATCCAGTCATAAAACCACCATCAAATCTAGATGAAGCAGTGTTAAACATCACCTCGCCTGTATCTCTTGCTCCGGCAATATATAACTGCGACATACCATCTAGGTAAGGGTGTTCTTGAGCAATATTTACATAATTTACCCCTGAAGCAGAAATATTATCCAAATGTAAATCATCAACTTCACGTCTAACATTTGACCAGTCTGCATAGTCACCAGGCTTTGGTAAAGGAAATGCATGCTCCCTGCCAAGAATTAAAACAACTCTACTCCAATCATCACCAGAACTAATACCCAATACTTCTTTTCGTACTGGGGCTTTGGCAGCTCCTTTTGGATAATCTAAATATTGATCTCGTGGCGCTTGAAAAGAACCAATAACCTCAATTCCAGTTCTTCTTAGTACAGTAGGGACTGAGGGATCACGATATGACTCACTATCCACTTCTCTTAAAGGTTCTTTCTGTGCTTGTGCAATAAATTCTGCGAATTCCTGCATGGTGCCGGTAAATTGCACTACTGCTTCATTAGAATCTACTAGATGCTGCGGAGGCAAACCTCTATCAACTGCTTCGGAATTTAATACAACTGAGCGGGCACTTTGAGTCCCTGCTTCATTTAGCTGGAATAGGTTTGCAGGAAGCAATCTCTCTTGGACTGCTGCAGGCTCCGGAACCTTTGCTACTTGTGGCCCTCTCCTAATAAATCTTTCTTTAAAACTTCTTATTCCCTTAATTCCTGTGGGCGTTTCCGTAGTATTGTCAGACATATCTGTACACCTTATATATTTTTACAACATTTTACGTTTAACATCAATGCTCTAAGTTTGGATAGCGGTGGCTCAACAGCTCTTTGGAGCGGGGGATATAAAATAGGCCCTGGCCGCGCAATCCCAACGTCCTCCTCTTCGTGAGGAACTAATCGAATCCATCTTCATTATGTGAACTACTATAATAATTAGCTTCTAAAGAATGGTTCCTAAATAATCTTTCTCCAATTTCATTAACTTCTGTGTAAGCCCACACTCGACCGTTTATGTCCATTGGCAAACCCTCTACGTAGATGAAGCATCTTCTTATTGGATTAGACAAGCTTTCCGCTAACAATGGCAATACAGATGATTCACTGCTAAGAAACATGCTTGTACCAATGCTATGCCCTGAGGGATAGGCTGTGATAGTTGTAATATTGGCAGCGACTGTTACTAAGCTGAAATCTTCATCGGGCTCAATCATGACTTGTCGTAAGCTAGCAAAAAATCCTAAAGATCTTATTCTATCTAATAGGCTTCTATTCTGAGTTCTTGAATTTCTACCAACCACAGGCGGGTCAATTCTATTTCCCCATGCGAACTGAATCATATCATTTTCCGTGAAATTTCCATCTTTCCCTTCATTAATTCCAGTATTAAATGTAATTCTATTTACTGCAGAGAGTTGAACCACAGGATCATGCTGTCTGATAGCCTCTAAGATTTCGAGCAATTTTTCTCTAACCGGTGCCATTTGTTCTTTTGCATTAACAATCTTTGCTTCTCTTTCAAGTCTCGATTGTTTTTGTCTTTCAAATTCTCGCCTAACTCTTTCTGCTTCAGCAGCTCTTCTTACTGCTTCTGCTGTTTCTGCTTCTCCTATTTTTCTCTGGTAATCAACATATTCTGCGGCTTTTTGTGCAGCTAGAGCTTCCTGGGCGGCTTTAAAACGTTCGTAAATATCCTTAGACATATATTAAGCCCAGAGTATATTCTTATTCAAAAGAAAAATCAAATTTTCAGTTTAAATTCAGTAAAATGATCTAACTTCTAAACTAGCCACGCAAGGTCGGACCTTGCGTGGCTGAAACCTTAAATTTCCACGTAAACAAACTTTGCCGGTGGACTGGACAAAATAGCCTCGAAATTATATAATCGCGTGAATGTTAAGAGGAATAGATACAGCAATATTAGCCGGAGCGATAACCTTTTCGGGAATTGGAAGCACTCCACAGCCAGCAAGAATCAGTGAAAATCCAATTAAACCTAGAATAGAAACAGTTACAAGTATGGCTTCGCCTTCAAAGACTGAAACTCCCGAACCAACCTTTAATCAAGAAGCTTATATTCCTAATGAGGAAGATGCGACATTTATTAGTGACATTTCTAGATTTTTTCTGGAAACGGCTTCAAACCCGGTATTTTATCAAGAAATGATTGACAGATACTATGGAGATTTTGGTACTTATTTTGATATCTATAAAGCTCCTAATGAATTCGGTTTTAAATATACACCGTTTGGAATAGATAATCCCGTAATGATTAACTTTTATGCTCGGGAAGACAAAGATACAGATATCAACGGCGAGGAGCTTACTCATACCATAAACACTCTTTATTTAACAGTGGACGATGACGGAACTATATTTACGCCTAGAGAGGACGTGGATTCATTCCCCCTAGAGTATTTACCGGAAATCGTGGAGGCTAATTTTATAACTCTCGGGATGGAAGGACTAGAATGGCAATCTAATACTACTGATCCGATGAGACAAATAATTTTTAAGGAGGTAGTTACTCCATTGACTTCATATAGTATCGCAGGTGATACACTGGGAAACTTATTCCTAAACACAGAGAGCACTCTTCCCACATCAATTGACGAACAATAATAATTTACTCTCAATGTGATATACTCTTTTTTTAATGGAGATCATTCCTCAGCTTTCCCTCATAATCCTTCTCGTATTTCTTAATGGTTTTTTTGTGGCTTCAGAATTTGCACTAGTTGCCGTAAGGAAAACAAGAATTGATGAACTTGCTAAAAAGGATAATAAATCAGCAAAACTTGTTCAAAAAGCGCTAATACATTTAGACACTTATATTTCAGCTACTCAGCTTGGAATTACACTTGCGAGCTTAGCCCTCGGATGGGCAGGAGAACCTATTTTAGCTAATTTTTTCGAACCTTTTTTTGAAAGTATTTTACCCACAAATGCAGCTTTAATTTCTGCTCATGGACTGTCTTTCACTGTCGCATTTTCTATAATTACATTCCTGCATATCGTGCTGGGAGAACTTGCGCCTAAGTCAATTGCTCTTCAAAAAGCAGAGGCTACCTCTCTTCTTATAATCGCACCTCTTAGGCTTTTTGCGACAATTTTCAAACCTTTTATTTATGCTCTAAATGGCGCAGGAATTCTAGTTTTAAAAGCTGTCGGATTTAAAGCGCCTTCAGGCCATCAATTAGTCCACTCAGAAGAAGAAATAAAAATGATTCTTGCCCAAAGCGCAGAAGAGGGAGCCATAGAAAAAGAAGAAGCTGAAATGGTTTTAAGCGTATTAAGACTAGGAGATACATCTGTAAAAAAAATTATGATTCCAAAAGGGAGAATTATTGCTTTTGAAAAAGATACTCTGCTTAAACAAGTCATAAAAGTTTCACAAAATCATCCACATAGCCGTTTTCCTGTTTATGAAGAAACAATAAATCAGATAATCGGATTCGTACATATTAAAGACGTTTATAGAAATTTACTTTCCCATGGAAGATTCGAAACCATAAGAGAACTTTATCTTAACTTTTTATTAAAAAATAAAGACAAAAGACTTTCAGGGATGGGAGTTATAAGAGAAATTCCTAAAATTTCTGAAAATATGAAAATTGACGATGTACTCATAATTATGAAATTAAAAAGAACTCATATGGCCTCTGTAAGGGATGAGGAAAAACAAACAGTAGGAATAGTTACCTTGGAAGACGTAGTTGAAAGCTTAGTGGGGGATATTCACGATGAATTTGAAATAGCTGAAAAAGGAAAAAATAAAACAGAAAAAGTTAAAAAAATAACTTCGTTTATTAAAGAAAGAACAAAGCTTTAAGGCTCAAAACCTTCTTCCTATAAAAATAACTATAATTGCTCCTAGCGTTGCTACTCCAATACTATATATATTTAAACCTGTTACCCCCGCGTATCCAAAGAAGCTTAAGATGAATCCACCGACTACCGCACCAATTATGCCAAAGATTATGTCTTTAATGAGACCCTGCTCGTTATTTGTCTTCATTATAACTGACGCAAGCCATCCAGCAATTAACCCTATGATTAACCAAGATATGATTCCCATAATTCACCTCCTTGCCCAACTTACATTGTTATATTATTATATCATTATATCATTAGGTAACTACTAACAACTTTATGGGAAAAAGAGAAATACTTATAACAGTCGGCGTAATACTATTCATAGTAGTTTTTGTAATCCTTTTCGTTTTAAGCCGGGTTACCCCAAATACAAATATGAATGCGAATAGAAATACCAGAAATACCACTGCTAACGTAACTCCAGGTGCCGAAGTTAAAAAAGAAATTATTTCAGTAAATAATATCGTAACTGATCCGCTTGTTTATGATGGTTTGGATGTAGAGGTGGAATCGAAAGTAGTCGACTGGGTAACTAAAAGAGTATTCACTGTAGGCTCAAGCGGAGGATTCCTGTCAAGCGGAGGAAAAAGACTTATCGTAGTAGGAAGAGATAATTTTAAACTCCCTAAAGATACTACAGGAACAGAGCTCGGACTTGGAGAAACAGTTAATGTACATCTTAAAGGAAGGGTAAGGATTATGAATAAAGAAGAACTCGGAACGCTCATGGGAATCGACCTAGAGGGAACTGATATAAAGCTGGATGATGGGAATACAGATAACTGGAGCGAGGGTAGTGTACTAATACTTCAAACCGTAGAAATAATCAACTAATTTACTTTTTGCCATCCCACAGGCACATCACATGGAGTTCCAAATGTTTTTTCTATTCCAGAAATCGGATTCTTAGCTTTTTGTGCGACCAGAGCAGTGCATTTTCCGCTCCTATCCAAATTCATCCCAGTTCCTATAAATAACCAATATAAAGCTGCAGCTAAAACTATTGTGCCAGTGAGTCCGAAGATTTTCATTGGGAGAGTTAAAAGAAACATAATATTAGTATAACACAAGCCAATTTTTTGACGAACTTGCTATACTGGATTAATATCGATGAAGCATTTTTATAAATTCATAAAATTTCTAAAAAATTCTCATATTTCCCTCATCTTATTTGTCGAAATTACAATTGGCGCTTTAGTAAGCCTCGGCTCAATGTATCTTTTTTTAAAAATAGGGCATGAAATTATTAAAAATGACATTTTGCTTATTGATTTTACTATAACTAGTCTCATATTAGATTTCCGGAATTCTTCTCTTAATCCAATAATGCTTTTCTTCACCTCCTTAGGAAGTGCGCTCTCTTTAATTTCACTTTCTCTTATTATGATCCTCTACATTGGTGCTATCCGAAAAAAAGATGTTATGATTTATTTAGGTATTCTTTATTCGGGAATTCTTGTAAACTTATTATTAAAATTCTTATATATGCGTCCCCGCCCGGAAAATCTTCCACTTATTCACGAAAATAGCCTTAGCTTTCCATCAGCTCATGCTATGAATAGCTTTCTTTTCTTTGCTGCTTTTTCCTACTTTATTTTTAGGGAAACAAAAAACAGAAATCTAACTCTAGTTGTCTCATTAATTTCAATTATAATTATTCTATTAATTGGAATAAGCAGGATTTATCTGGGCGTTCATTATCCAAGCGATGTAATAGGTGGCTTTATCGCTGGATTTCTATGGTTCACATCTGCTATTCTTTTTGAGAAGACGATTATTTTTAAAAGATTATATAAGTCTAATAAAAAATGAAAGGCGATAAACCCACATTCATAGAATCAATAGGCTTTGCTATAGAAGGCATAAAAGTAGCCATAAGATATAATAGAAATATCCGCATCCACATTGTAATAGCAGTTTTAGTAGTGATAGCCACATTCATTTTCGGCTTAAATCAATTTGAAAAAGCTATCATCTGTATGATTATTCTCTTAGTAATCTCAGCTGAAATGATAAATACAGCAATCGAGGAAATTGTGGATCTGGTCACTAAAGATTATAGGGA